>NZ_JBSFET010000015.1:0-123380 GCF_053594575.1 Streptomyces sp. NPDC001880 | reverse complement strand
GTCACCGGCCGCGCGGCCGGTGACGCGGGCGGTACTTCGGCGGGCAGGGCGGCCGACGGTCCGGGGGCCGGGGACTGGGGCGGCGCGTCGGCCGGGAGTGCCGTCGGGCCGGCCGGGGGCGCCGGGTCCTCGGCGGGGGACGGCTCGTCCGGCGCTGTGCGGGCGGCGCTTCCCGCCGTGGGCCGGCTCCACCACTTCGCCTTCGGCCCGGTGGACTTCCCGTCTTCCATGCTCTCCCCGCAACTGCCGCAACTGGCCTCTGCACGCCCCGGCCGGGGCGTCCCTCCCGGAACTGCTCCGGGAATTCAACCAGGTTTGCGAATGCTTGCGCAGACCCCTGGGTCAGTGGCGGGACGAGAGCGGCAGTCCGCGGTCGGTGGGCGCGGGAACGGCGGAGGCCGAGGGCTGTGTCCAGGGCCGTGGCGACGACTGCGTCCCGGACGGTGGTGCGGAGGGCGTCGGCGACTGCGCGGCGAGCTGCCCGAACGCCTCGGCGAAGAGTGGGGTGGTGCCGGTCGGACGTATCAGAGGCGACGCGGACACATCGGTCAGGAGGTGCGCGGCGAAGGGGTTTCCCGCGAGGCTCGCGGTGGCGACCGCCGCCGGAGCGGCGGAGGGCACCGCCGGTGCGACGCTCGGCACGGCCGACGGGGCCGCGACGGTCGAGCGGTCGCCCGCCCCTCTGGCGGCGAGCGTGCCGTGGCTGCCACCACCGCGACGGCTGACCGAGCCGCCGCTCTCCCCGCGCGAAGAGGCGTCGAGCGGGGTCACCGTGTTCCCGGCGCCCGAGGCCCGGGCCGCGGAGCCGGGGCCCGCGCCCGTCGGCAGGGCACCGCCGAGGGCGATGGCCGCCAGCGAGACGGCGCTCGCCGCCGCGAAGGCGAACCTCCGGCCGCGCCAGGGCGAGCGCTCACCCTCGCGGCCCACCTCGTGGATCCGGAAGGCGGAACGGGCGGAGCCCCCCGGCAGCACGGCCGTCGAGCCGTGCGGGGCCGGGAGGAAGCCGAAGCCGCCGAGCGGCCGGTCCCCTGGCGAGTCCGGGCGGCTGCCGGACGGCTGGATCACGGGGAAGAGCCCGTCGCCGAAGCGCCCGGAGCCGCCGAACGGTCTGTCCTGCCTGTCGTCGTCACCCCCCGGACCCCCGGGAAGGCCCTGCAGCCGGGCGAGGAACCCCTCGGACGGCGACGGCGGGGCGGACTGGGCGAAGACACTCTTCAGGCGCCGCTGCGCCGCGGCCTCGGCCTTGCACTTGGCACAGGTCGCGAGGTGGGCGAGCACCCGGTCGCGGGCGTCGTGTTTCAACTCACCGTCGACAAGCGCGGCGAGGCGGTCCCCCAGGTGTTGTTCCGCGGGGGTCGGACCTGTGCCACTCACGCCGTTCCGCCCTCCCCTGCCAGGACCGCGCCCGCCAGCGAGCGCTGCTCGGCACGGGCCTCGGGCGAACGGTGCCGCAGCGCCTTGCGCAGGTGCGAGCGACCGCGGTGGATACGGCTGCGCACGGTGCCGAGCTTCACGCCGAGCGTCGCGGCGATCTCCTCGTACGAAAGACCCTCGATGTCGCAGAGCACGACGGCGGCACGGAACTCGGGCGCGAGGGTGTCCAGCGCCTGCTGCACGTCCGCGTCGAAGTGGGTGTCGTTGAAGACCTGCTGCGGGGACGGCTCACGGCTCGGCAGCCGCTCGGCGGCGTCGTCGCCGAGGGAGTCGAAGCGGATCCGCTGCTTGCGGCGGACCATGTCCAGGAACAGGTTGGTCGTGATGCGGTGCAGCCAGCCCTCGAACGTGCCCGGCGTGTAGGTCGACAGCGACCGGAACACCCGGACGAAGACCTCCTGCGTGAGGTCCTCGGCGTCGTGCTGGTTGCCCGTCAGCCGGTAGGCCAGGCGGTAGACCCGGCCGCTGTGCGTGCTGACGATCTCTTCCCATGAAGGTGGCGTCCACACCTGGGAGTCCGCATCTGAGGCGAAGGTCGCGGTCGGAGCGGAGACGTTGGAAGAACGGTCAGCAATGTTGGTCACGGATTTCGGCTCACCCGCCGACCTGAGAAGGCGCCGTAGCACTCCTCCCCGATCCACAGGCGCAGCCGCACCTCCCCTATCGGCTCTGGTGGTGTCCAGTGGAGCCCCTACCATAGCCACCTCGCCCGTTAGCTCCGGATAAGCCTTTTTCCTGCTGGGGCCGGGGATCGCCCCGGGAACCGCCGGCCCGTGGCTCCCGGACCCGATCCGCGGGCCGATCCCACAGGCTCTCCCCTGCCCCCTCATAACGCCCGGTCCCATCTGCGGGTTCCCGGGTGCAGCGGATACAGTCACCGTTGCGCCAACTACGGGGACAGGAGAGGGTCATTACCGCCAACCGGCAGACGAGCTGGGCGTTCGCCGACGCCTTTGTCGCCGAGGACGAAGCACTGCGCTGGGCCCGTGACCGGGCCCGGGAAGTGGGGCTCCGCTCGGTGTCGCCAGGTACCGGCGCCGCGCTGCGCTTGCTCGCTGCCACGACGGACGCCAAAGCGGTGGCGGAAATCGGCACCGGGACGGGTGTGTCCGGGCTCTATCTGCTGCACGGAATGCGGCCCGACGGCGTGCTGACCACCGTCGACCCGGAGCCCGAACGCCAGCAGTTCGCCCGCCAGGCCTTCCGCGCCGCGGGGTACGCCGCCAACCGGGCCCGCTTCATTCCGGGCCGTGCCCTGGACGTACTGCCCAGGCTCGCGGACGGCGGATACGACCTGGTGTTCTGCGACGGCGACCGGCTGGAGAGCCTGGACTGTCTCGCTGAATCGTTGCGCCTGCTGCGCCCCGGCGGCCTGGTCTGCTTCGAGGGTGTCTTCGCGGACGGCCGTACGGTCGACTCCGCGGCGCAGCCCGCGGAAGTGCTGCGGCTGCGGGAGCTGCTGCGCGCGGTGCGCGAGAGCCAGGAGCTGATGTCGACGCTGCTGCCGGTGGGCGACGGGCTGCTGTGCGCGGTGCGCAGGGGCTGAGAGGCTGTCGGGCGGCCTCGGACCGGAAAGCGGACGCGGTCCGGCGCATGCGCTTCCAGGGCGGGGGAGGGAGACGGATGGGGTCTCCCCTGGTCGAGCGGAGCCGAGAGCCGGGGGAAGGGGCGTCGTCGACCGACGACGACGCGGGAAGCGTGCGCACCAGCGCGTGGCCGCCCGGTCACAGGTCACCCGACAGCCTCCGAGGCCCGCCGTTACGGGGCCGGGGCGCGGACAGAGCCCCGGCCGGGCACAGAGGGCCGTGAACGCGTCACTGCCCCGGCACGGACACCGTGCCGGGGCAGTGACGAAGTGTGGGCGCCTCTGCTCAGCCGACGACCTTCTTGAGGGCATCGCCGAGTGCATCGGCCTCGTCCGGCGTCAGCTCCACGACAAGCCGACCGCCGCCTTCGAGCGGAACGCGCATGACGATGCCCCGCCCCTCCTTTGTCACCTCGAGCGGGCCGTCGCCCGTCCGCGGCTTCATGGCCGCCATGCTCGTTCCCCTTCCTGAAACCAGCTCATCGCAACCGGCGGCCCCATGACAGGCGCTGTGTCACCGGCATCGAACACATTGCTTCCAGGCCATTATCCCGCATCACAGACCCCGATGACCAACATCGGTCGGCATCGCTTGAGCAACGCGCTCGCTCAAAACCACCCAATTCGGCGATCGACCTGCGATACTCCGCCGCCCACCCCCCTGCTTCGGGGCTCAATTGTTAGACGCAGGTCACATGTCGGCTCCCGTCCGAGTCGGCCATGCTTGCCTGGACAGGCATTGCCCGAGGCGCGAAGGGGACAACGAAATGGCCGACCACATGGCGGACAGCGTGCTCTACGAAGTGAGCGACGGACTCGCGACGATCACGATCAACCGTCCCGATGCGATGAACGCCATGAACACCGCGGCCAAGGTGGCGCTCCGTGACGCGCTGGAGTCCGCGGCGGCCGACCCCGCCGTACGCGCCGTTCTGCTCACCGCGACCGGGCGGGCGTTCTGCGTCGGCCAGGACCTGAAGGAGCACGTGGCCACGCTCGAAAGCACCCGCGAGTCGGGCAGCGGCAATGCGCTGAGTACGGTGCAGGAGCACTACAACCCGATCGTGCGGGCCATCGCCGGGATGCCCAAGCCGGTCGTCGCCGGGGTCAACGGGGTCGCCGCCGGTGCCGGTTTCGGCTTCGCGCTCGCCTGCGACTTCCGGGTGGTCGCCGACACCGCCTCGTTCAACACCTCCTTCGCCGGTGTGGCCCTCACCGCCGACTCGGGCGTCTCCTGGACGCTGCCGCGCCTGATCGGGCAGAGCCGCGCCGCCGACCTGCTGCTCTTCCCGCGCTCGATCTCCGCGCAGGACGCCCATGAGCTGGGCATCGTGAACAAGCTGGTGCCCGCCGCCGACCTGGCCGCCGAGGCCGCCGCCGTCGCCCGCACCCTGGCGTCCGGCCCCACGGTGGCGTACGCCGCGCTCAAGGAGTCCCTGGCTTACGGCGCCGGCCACACACTGAGCGAGGCGCTGGAGAAGGAGGACGAGCTCCAGACCCGGGCGGGCGCGTCCGAGGACCACACGATCGCGGTGCAGGCGTTCCTCGACAAGGAGAAGCCGAAGTACCTCGGCCGGTAGCCGCCCGGACGCTTCGCCGCCCTGCGGCCCTACGCCCCGCCGCCGCGCGCCACGCAGTCGGCCAGGTGGTCGTCGACCAGGCCGCATGCCTGCATCAGGGCGTAGGCCGTCGTGGGCCCGACGAAGCGCACTCCGCGCTTCTTGAGGTCCTTGGCCAGCGCCGTGGACTCCGGTGTGACCGCCGGGACGTCGCCGAGGGTGCGCGGGGCGGGGCGGCCGGCCGGGTCGGGGGCGTAGGACCAGATCAGTCCGTCCAGCTCGCCGGCGCCCCAGCCGGCCAGCACCTTGGCATTGGCGAGGGTCGCCTCGATCTTCGCGCGGTTGCGGATGATGCCGGCGTCGGCGAGGAGGCGCTCCTTGTCGGCGTCGGTGAACTCGGCCACCGCGGCGATCTTGAACCCGGCGAAGGCGGAGCGGAAGCCCTCCCGGCGGCGCAGGATCGTCAGCCAGGAGAGGCCCGACTGGAACGCCTCCAGGCAGAGCCGTTCGAACAGGGCGTCGTCGCCGTGGACGGGCCGGCCCCATTCGGTGTCGTGGTACGTGAGGTAGTCCTCGGTGGACAGTCCCCAGGGGCAGCGCAGTCCGCCGTCCGGGGCCGCTTCCGCGCCGCTGCTCATCGTCCGGGCTCCTCTCCGGGGTGCTCCGTGGGCCGCGGGTCACGGGGCGGCTCCTCTTCGGAGTGCTCCGTTGGCCGCGGCTCCTGCTCCGGTGGCTCCCACGGTGCCTTCGGGCGGTCCTCGGGCTGCTCCGGCCGCTCTCCCGGCCCCTCGATGAGGCCGGGACCGCCGACCGCGGTCGCCTGGGCGCCTGCCAGCGCCGATTCCAGCTCCGCGATCCGCGCGTCCCGCTCGGCGAGCTCGGCAGCGAGCCGGTCGAGCGCCTCGTCGACATCCATCATGCGGTAGCCGCGCACGGCCACCGGCAGCCGCAGCGCGTCGATGTCCGCACGGCCGACCGGTCTCGTCGCGGGCAGCGGGTCGACCGGCTGCTCGGGCGCCACGTCCTGCAGGACGGCGCTCTTCCCCCCGCCGACCACCGCGAGCGTGACCGCGGCCACCACCACGACCATCGTCACCAGCAAGAACCAGAACACGCGCATCTCCCCGGGAGCGGAAACCTGTCCGGGTCCGATCGTGCCATGCGGCACCGACAGCCGGTGGCCGCCCGGACAGCCCTTAGGGTCGCAGGTGACTCACGTGGCGATCGACCAGAGGAGAAACGCGGGATGCGAAGCGGTGCGCTCAGGCTGGGGCGGCGCGAATTCGGTGCGCACGAGCCGGTGATCATGGCGATCGTGAACCGTACCCCGGACTCCTTCTACGACCAGGGGGCGACCTTCCGGGACGAACCGGCGCTCGCCCGGGTCGAGCAGGCGATCGCGGACGGTGCGGCGATCGTCGACATCGGGGGTGTGAAGGCGGGCCCCGGCGAGGAGGTGACCGCCGAGGAGGAGGCGCGCCGCACGGTCGGGTTCGTCGCGGAGGTGCGCCGCCGCCACCCGGACGTGGTGATCAGCGTCGACACCTGGCGCCACGACGTCGGCGAGGCGGTCTGCGAGGCCGGCGCGGATGTGCTGAACGACGCGTGGGGCGGCGTCGACCCGAAGCTCGCGGAGGTCGCAGCGCGGTACGGCGCCGGTCTGGTGTGCACGCACGCGGGCGGCGCCGAGCCGCGGACCCGGCCGCACCGGATCGCGTACGACGACGTGATGGCGGACATCCTGCGGGTGACGGTGGGGCTGGCCGAACGCGCGGTCGCGCTCGGGGTGCGGCCCGACGGGATCATGATCGACCCCGGTCATGACTTCGGGAAGAACACCCGGCACTCCCTGGAGGCGACGCGCCGGCTCGGCGAGATGACGGAGACCGGCTGGCCGGTGCTCGTATCGCTGTCCAACAAGGACTTCGTCGGCGAGACGCTCGACCGGCCGGTGAAGGAGCGGGTGATCGGGACGCTGGCGACCACGGCCGTCTCCGCGTGGCTCGGGGCACAGGTGTACCGGGTGCACGAGGTGGCCGAGACCCGGCAGGTGCTGGACATGGTGGCGTCCGTCGCGGGGCACCGCGAGCCGGCCGTGGCGCGGCGCGGACTGGCGTGACCGGTGCGGGGTGCGGGGCCCCGCGGCGGGCCCCGCACCCCGGACAGCCCCTACCGGCCGACCTCCTTGGTCACCAGGTCGACAGCCTCGTCCACGTCGTCCGTGACGTGGAACAGCAGCAGGTCGTGCTCGGACGCCTTGCCCTGCGCCACCACCGTGTCCCGCAGCCAGTCCACGAGGCCGCTCCAGTACGCGGTGCCGAACAGCACGATCGGGAAGCGGGTGACCTTGCCCGTCTGGACGAGGGTGAGCGCCTCGAAGAGCTCGTCCAGGGTGCCGAGCCCGCCGGGCAGTACGACGAAGCCCTGCGCGTACTTCACGAACATCGTCTTGCGGACGAAGAAGTAGCGGAAGTTGACGCCGATGTCGACGTGCGGGTTGAGGCCGGACTCGAAGGGCAGCTCGATGCCGAGTCCGACCGAGACTCCCTTCGCCTCCCGCGCCCCCTTGTTCGCCGCCTCCATCGCCCCCGGCCCGCCTCCGGTGATCACCGCGAAGCCGGCCTCGACGAGGGCCTTGCCGATCCGCACGCCCGCCTCGTAGTCGGGTCCGCCGACCGGGGTGCGTGCCGAACCGAAGACGCTGATCGCGCTCGGCAGCTCGGCCAGCGCGCCGAATCCCTCGACGAACTCCGACTGGATGCGCATCACCCGCCATGGGTCGGTGTGCACCCACTCGGAGTCGCCCTCGGTGTCCAGCAACCGCTGATCGGTGGTGCCGGGCTGTACCTGTTCCCTGCGGCGCAGTACCGGTCCGAGCCGCTGCTCCTTCGGGACGCGTGCCCCCTCGGGGTTGCCCATGACCTGCTCCCTCCGACGACGATCGATGACCGGTGGATCCCGGAGGATCAGTGGTCATCCGTGTCAGCTCAGGGTAGATCCATGGAGGTTACGGACAGGGGAATGTCATGGGTCAGGCGGTGAGCCAGGAGCGGAGCCGTTCCTCGCAGTGGGTGATCCGCTCGACCACCACGTGCTCGTCACGCTTGTGGGCGAACAGCGGATCGCCCGGTCCGTAGTTCACCGCGGGAACGCCGAGGGAGCCGAAGCGGGAGACGTCCGTCCAGCCGAACTTGGGCCGGGCGGTGCCGCCCACCGCCGCCATGAACGCCCTGGCGGCCGGGTGGGAGAGGCCGGGCATGGCCGCGCCCGAGTGGTCGTCGACGACGAATTCGGCGACGCCGCAGTCCGCGAAGACCTCGTGGACGTGGGCCAGCGCCTCCTCGGCGGTCCGGTCGGGCGCGTACCGGAAATTGACCACGACGGTGCAGGCGTCCGGGATGACGTTGTTGGCGACGCCGCCCTCGATCCCTACCGCGTTCAGGCCCTCGTGGTATTCGAGGCCGTCGATGACCGGACGGCGCGGTTCGTACGCGGCGAGGCGGGCCAGGATCGGGGCGGCGGCGTGGATGGCGTTGGACCCCATCCAGCCGCGCGCGGAGTGGGCCCGCTCCCCCTCGGTACGGAGGAAGACCCGCAGGGTGCCCTGGCAGCCGCCTTCGACCTCGGCGTCGGAGCCCTCCAGCAGGACCGCGAAGTCACCCGTCAGCCAGTCGGGGTGGGCGTCGGCGATGTGGCCGAGCCCGTTGAGGTGCGCGGCGACCTCTTCGTTGTCGTAGAAGACGAAGGTCAGGTCGCGGTTGGGCTCGGGCACGGTGGCGGCGATCCTCAGCTGGACGGCGACGCCCGACTTCATGTCGGAGCTGCCGCAGCCCCACAGCACCCCGTTGTCGTCGAGCCGGGACGGCACGTTGTCGGCGATCGGAACGGTGTCGATGTGCCCGGCGAGCACCACCCGCTCGGCGCGGCCCAGGTTCGTCCGGGCCACGACGTTGTTGCCGTGCCGGTCGACGGTCAGGTGCGGGAGGGTCCGCAGGGCCGCCTCGATCGCGTCCGCGAGGTCCTTCTCCTGACCGCTGACCGACGGGAAGTCGACGAGCCGGGCGGTGAGTGCCGGACCGTCCAGGGTGAGGTCAAGTGTGGTTTCGGGCATGACACCGACCCTAAGGGACAGGGCCCTCGGCTCCGGACGGGTACTCCAGTACGGTGGGCGCGTGCCCCGGACCGTCTCCCCCGCCCGCCGACACACCGGCCGCAGTCGCCTCCTGCGCATCGCCGTCGCCCTTGTCGTGCTCGCCGCGCTCGGCGGCTATCTGACTATTCAGTACATCACCGGCAACAAGATCATCGAAGGATGCATCGTGGAGTCGGCCGACGGTTCGGACGGCGAGGGCCGTACGTACCGGATGAGCCTGGAGCAGGCCGTCAACGCCGCGACGATCTCCGCGGTCGGCACCTCGCGGGGGATGCCGGAGCGGGCCGTGACGATCGCGCTGGCGACCGCGCTGCAGGAGTCCGGGCTGCGCAATATCGAGCACGGCGACCGGGATTCGCTGGGACTGTTCCAGCAGCGCCCCTCGCAGGGCTGGGGCACCGAGAAGCAGATCATGGATCCGGTCTACTCCGCCGGGGAGTTCTACCGGCATCTGGCCGAGGTCCCCGGCTACTCGCGGCTGCCGCTGACGGTCGCCGCGCAGCGGGTCCAGCGCAGCGGTTTCCCGCAGGCGTATGCGAAGCACGAGCCGGACGCGGCCCTGCTGGCAGCCGCGCTGACCGGTCGTACGCCCGCCTCGCTGAACTGCGCGCCGCCGCGGGCGACGGCGGCGAGCCCCGACGCGGCGAAGGTGCGGGCGGAGCTGGTGCGGGCCTTCGGCAAGGACGTACTGCCCGAGGTGACGACGGCGCCGGGGGACGGCAAGCCGGCGGCCGGCGCGGCGGCGTCGAGCACGGTCTCGGTGCCGGTCCCGGCGGCCCGGACGGCCGGGGACGACGGAGCGGCCCGGCGCGGCTGGGAGCTCGCGCACTGGGCGGTCGCGCAGTCCGAGGCGCTCGGGCTGGACGAGGTCTCGTACGCGGGCCGGGTCTGGGAGGCCGGGTCGGGCTGGCGGACGGAACGCAAGGATTCGAGCACCACCGACGTCCGGATCCAGCTCGCGCACTAGTTCAGGCGATCGCCCGCAGGTGCTATCCGGCCCGTTGCTAGCGCCCCCCTCGCGCGCCCCCTCGCGCGCCCCCTCCCGCCGCCCCCTTAGACACCTCAATTGCCTTGCGCAGAAAGGGAAGTGACGGCTCATTCACCTCCCCTGGAATGCCCTGTCCACCCGGGCCCTGCCGTCGCAGATCATGTGACGCATTACCGACTCTTTACCCTGGCCCACCGCAACCTCTCCCGCCCTTTCGACGGTTGTCATTGCGTCCGATCAACGGACAGACCTATTCCTCATCCCGTCGAAGGAGCATCATGTCCCTCCCCCTGACCCGCCGGATCGCCCGTGCCGCACTGCTGATCGCCGCGGGTGCGGCCCCCGTGGTCGGTGCGGCCGGAGCCGCGGGTGCCGCGGAGCTCCCGCAGACCCCGGAGCTCGGCGGGCTGACCACCGTCGACGGTTCCGGTCTCGGCAAGACGGTCGACAGCGCGTCCCGGCAGGGCACCAAGGCTGCGGGCGAGACCGGCGGCAAGATCGTCGGCACGACCCTCCCGGCCGCGGGCAAGACCGTCGGCAAGGCCGACGGCGCCGCCCCCACCGTGCAGAAGGCCGCGGACGGCGCCGCCGGCAGCGCGGGCGAGGTCCTCGGCGACGCCACCGGCGCCGCGACCCAGGGTGGCCTGCCCACCCAGAACCTGCCCACCAAGGGTCTGCCGCTCGGCTGATCCGGCCCGGCCACCGGCCGGAAGCACCACATACGCGCGGGGCCCCGGGAGTGCGCACTCCCGGGGCCCCGCGCGTGTACCGCCGCTCTCAGGACAGCCGCTTGACCGCTGCCGCCACCCGCTCGTCCGTGGCCGTGAACGCCACCCGTACGAAGCGGTCGCCGGCCGGTCCGTAGAAGTCGCCCGGCGCCACCAGGATGCCCAGCTCCGCCAGGTGCGCCACGGTCTCCCAGCACGGCTCGTCGCGCGTCGCCCACAGGTAGAGGCTCGCCTCGCTGTGCTCGATGCGGAAGCCGTGCGCCTCCAGCGCGGTGCGCAGGGCCGCGCGCCGCTCCGCGTACCGGGCCCGCTGCTCGGCGACGTGCTCGTCGTCGCCGAGCGCCGCGACCGTCGCCGCCTGGACCGGGGCGGGCGTCATCATGCCGCCGTGCTTGCGGATCAGCAGCAGTTCGCTCAGCACCGTCGGGTCGCCCGCGATGAACGCCGCGCGGTAGCCGGCCAGGTTGGAGCGCTTGGAGAGCGAGTGGACCGCGACGATGCCCTCGTACGTACCGCCGCAGACGTCCGGGTGCAGCACGGAGACCGGTTCGGCCTCCCAGCCCAGCTCCAGGTAGCACTCGTCGCTGAAGACCAGCACACCGTGCTCGCGGGCCCAGGCGACGATCCGGGTCAGCTCGTCCTTGGCCAGGACCCGGCCGGTCGGGTTGGACGGCGAGTTGAGCCAGAGCAGCTTCAGCCCGGCCGGGTCCAGCTCGGTCGGGTCGTCGTAGACGACGGGCTCGGCACCGCAGAGCCGGGCGCCCACCTCGTAGGTCGGGTAGGCGAGCCGCGGGTACGCCACCTTGTCGCCCGCGCCGAGTCCGAGCTGGGTCGGCAGCCAGGCCACCAGCTCCTTGGAGCCGACGACCGGCAGTACGTGGCCGTGCGTCACCCCGACCGCGCCGAGCCGCCGCTCCACCCACCCGGCGATCGCGTCACGAAGCTCGGTGGTCCCCCACACCGTCGGATAGCCGGGGCTGTCCGCCGCGGCGACGAGCGCCCGCCGGATCAGCTCGGGCACCGGGTCGACGGGGGTGCCGACGGACAGGTCCACGATGCCGTCGGGGTGGGCCGCAGCCGTCGACTTGTAGGGCGCGAGCTTGTCCCAGGGGAAGACCGGGAGACGGGAGGAGACTGCGGACACGGATCTCTGCTTTCTCGTACGGGGGTCACGCGGGAGACGCACGGGGTCGCGAGGGAGCCGCGGCCCGCTCGTCGCCCGGGTGCGAAAACGCCTCGGTCCCGCACGGCGACGAGCCGTACGGGACCGGGGCGGCGCACGTGCTGGCCGCTTGCTACTGGTTCTGCGGCGGCAGCGCGGCGATGAACGCGTGGTCGCGCTCGATCAGGCCCAGCTTGGAGGCACCACCGGGCGACCCGAGGTCGTCGAAGAACTCGACGTTCGCCTTGTAGTAGTCCTTCCACTCCTCCGGGGTGTCGTCCTCGTAGAAGATGGCCTCGACCGGGCACACCGGCTCACAGGCTCCACAGTCGACGCATTCGTCCGGGTGGATGTACAAGGACCGCTGGCCCTCGTAGATGCAGTCGACGGGGCACTCTTCGATGCAGGCCTTGTCCTTTACGTCGACACAAGGCTGCGCGATGACGTAGGTCACGCTGTCGTTCCTCCTCGGTAGGGCGTTGGCTCTCGCGCGGGAGCGCGGCGTCGTCGATGCCCGCCCCTAGTATCTCCGTTCCGGGGCACGAACCGAACAGGAGGGGCGTACAGACCTGTGGAATTCACCATCGGCGGACAACTCAGGGTCCGAATCACACCGGCTGACGTGGGCAAACGGGTATCAGTCCGGCGTGTGTGCGAGACCGACCCACAAGGAGCGAAGTTTGCCGACACGGTAGGGGTTCTCACATCATGGGACGACGGTGTGCTTTCGATCACACCGAAGAGCGGTGAATCCGTCCGGATCCCGGAGTCGGCACTGGTGGCGGGCAAGGTGGTGCCCGCGGCTCCGGCCCGGCGGCGCGGTCCGGCGGCCTCCTTCGAAGAGCTGGCGCCCGTCTGCGCCCGTGCCTGGCAGCCGGTGGAGAGCGAACCGCTGGGCGACTGGCGGCTGCGCGCGGCGCGGGGGTTCACCCGGCGCGCCAACTCCGTGCTGCCGCTCGGCGATCCGGGCGTCCCGCTCGACGAGGCGCTCGGGCACGTCCGGCAGTGGTACGGGGAACGGGACCTGCCCGCGTACATCCAGACCGCGACCGGCGCCGAGGGCACCCAGGAGCTGCTCTGTGCGGAGCTGGAGGAGCGCGGATGGCGCCGCGAGGTGACGGCGGAGGTGCGCACCGCCGGGCTCGCCCCGATCGGCGATCTGGACGCGGATGTGTCCCGGGTGCGGCTGAGCCGGGAGCTCGACGAGACCTGGCTCTCCCGCTACCAGCGCTTCGAGACCCCGGGCCCGCACGTCCTGGCGGTGCTGCGCGGCGGCCCCTCGGTGTGGTTCGCCTCGGTGCCCGGCGACAGCGAGGGCGCGGCGCCGGTCGCGATCGGGCGGTGCGTGGTGGACGGGCGGTGGGCCGGTTTCATGGCCGTCGAGGTCGATCCGGAGCACCGGCGCCGGGGGCTCGCCTCCGCCGTGATGACCGCGCTCGCCCGCAAGGCCCTGGAGGAGGGTGCGTCGGCGGCGTGGCTCCAGGTGGAGACGGACAACGAGGAGGCGCGGGCGCTGTACGAGGGCATGGGGTTCGCAGTCCATCACCTGTACCACCACTTCCGGTCTGCGTGACGGGGACGGACGGGCCCGATGAACCCTGAACCCGCTGAGCGCCCGGACCGGGACGAGCTGCACCGGCAGTTCGCCGAGGAGGCGCGCGCCGAGCGGCCGGACCTCGCGCTGCTCTGCCTGCTGCTGGGTGCGGTGGCCGATCCGGCGCTGGACGCGCACGGGATCGACGCGGCACAGATCGAACTGGACGAGCTGGCGGGCCGGCTTCCGTACGGGATTCGGGGCGGCCGGGCCTGGGCCTCGGCGCTGGCCGAACTGCTCGGCGAACGGTACGGCTTCGCGGGCTCGTCGGCGGACTACCAGCGGCTGGAGTCGTCGCTGCTGCACGAGGTGCTGCGCAGACGGCGCGGGCTGCCGATCCTGCTGTCCGTGGTGTGGATCGAGGTCGCACGGCGGGCGGGCGCTCCGGTGTACGGGGTGGCGCTGCCCGGCCATTTCGTCGTCGGTTTCGGCGATCCGGCCGAGCGGGTGCTGGCCGACCCCTTCGACGGGGGCCGGCCGATGACCGGGCAGGACGCCGAGCTGCTGGTGGCCGGGGCCACCGGGGAGCCGCTGGAGGAGTCGATACTTGAGCCCGCGCGGCCGCTGGAGATCGTGCTGCGGATCCTGAACAACATCAGGGCATGGGCGGCGACCCGCCCCGAGCACACCGATGTGGCGCTGTGGGCGGTGGACCTGTCGCTGCTGCTCCCCTCGCATCCCGCCGCTCTCCGTTACGAGCGCGCGCAGCTGCTCGTCCAGAGCGGGCAGTTCCTGCGCGGGGCGGTGGAGATGGAGGAGTACGCGGACGTGGTCGACCGGGTCGAGCCCGCGGCGGCGGAGGCGATCCGGCACCGGGCGAGGGCGGCCCGGGCGTTGCTGAACTGAGCGCCGTCCCGGAGCCGCCGCCCGTCCCCGCGTCACCGCCCCTCCCCGCCTGAGCCGGTCCTGCGCTCCGTCCGCAGCAGGCCTTGCAGACCGTGCCCGAGACCGGCCCGCCGGAATCGCCCCCACTCGCGGGCAGCGGCTCCCGGCCGACCCGGATCCGGGGCACCCGAGCGGGAGTCCGGCAGGCCACCGGACTCGCCCGACCGGCATACTGCACGGCATGCAACAACTACCTTTTCCACAAAGGCAGTTGATTGGATCCGGAACTCCGCCACAAGGCGCGCGACGACCGCGCCGCCACATGAAGGGGTCGGCAAACGGGTGGGGCCGCGCCGCCCAAACCTCGCACGTCACTGCGTGCAGTCCAACGGGTGATTATCGGCTCCACGCCACCCGAAGAGCCCACCGCGTAGCCCCAATGCTGCGTGCCCCGATGGCGCGGATCCGCATTTTGACTGACGGTGGATCACGTCGCCGCTGCGCCACCCTGAGTCGACATTCCGTCACTCTTCGCAGTTGCGGCGGAAGGAATGTGTTCAGATGCGCTCTGCCCGCACACTGTTCGCTTCGGCCGCTGTCACAGCGGTCCTTGCTATCACCGGCCCGTCCGCCTACGCCATGGTTGTGTCGGGCGACTCGGGCCACGACAACGGTTACTCGTCCTCGCACGGCGACGACGGCGGCTACGGCGGTCGCGGCGGCGACGACGGCGGCGGCTACGGCGGCCGTGGCGGCGACGACGGCGGCGACGACGGCGGCTACGGCGGTCGCGGCGGCGACGACGGCGGCTACGGCGGTCGTGGCGACGACGGCGGCGGCCGCGGCGGCGACGACGGCGGCGGCCGTGGCGGCGACGGCGGCCGCGGCGGCGACGGTCCGCGTGGCGGTGTCCACACCGGCGGCGGCTTCATGGCGACCGTGATCACCAGCGACGAGGGTGGTCGCGGTGGCGACGACGGCGGCCGCGGCGGCGACAGCGGCGGCCGCGGCGGCAACGAGGGCGGCGGTCGCGGCGGCGACGGCGGCGGCGACAGCGGCGGCCGCGGCGGCAACGAGGGCGGCGGTCGTGGCGGCGACGGCGGCGGCGACGGCGGTCGTGGCGGCGACGACGGTGGCCGTCCGAACGGCGGCGTCCGAGCCGGCGGTGGCTTCATGGCCAGCATCATCGCCGACGACGAGGGCGGACGCAGCGGCGACGAGGGTGGCGGTCGCGGCGGCGACCAAGGCGGACGCAGCGGCGACGAGGGTGGCGGACGCGGCGGCGACCAAGGCGGACGCAGCGGCGACGACGGCGGACGCGGCGGCGACCGGCCCAGTGGCGGCGTGCAAGCCGGTGGTGGTGGCATGGCGATGACCGGTGGCGGTCTGGCCGCCGGCTCGGCGCTGCTGCTCGGCGGCATCGGCGTCGGCGCGTACAAGCTGCGCCGCCGCCAGTCGACGGGTGGCGCGATGGTCTGACCAGGCCAGATCCAGCCGGTCGTTTCGCTGTCGCGGTCGCTGCCCCTCGGGGCGGCGGCCGCGGCGGCTGCGTTTCCCCCCAGATAAACCCCGGATAAGCCCCGGACCGGCCGCTCCGCTCCCCCGCTCCCCCCGTTCCCCTCCGCTCCTCCCCTCTCAACACCGCACAACCGAAAGGCACGTTCCCATGGCCGCCCCGCAGTCGACCGGCTCCACCCCCACCCGGCCTGCCCCCCGAACCACGCTGGGCCGCGCCCTGATGTGGCCCGCCGTGACAGCCGGGCTCGGCATGGTTCTCATCTACAACTCAGTCAGCACCTCGGTCGACGACAAGCCGCAGGCCGCGCCCGCCGCCGTCTCGTCCGCCACCCCCGAGATCCTCGGCTCCCATGCCGCCCCCGCCCCCGTCACCTCGTCGAAGGCCACCGTCGGCCCGGCGATGGCCCGTTCCGTCCCGCAACGGCTGCAGATCACGGACATCGCTGTCAACGCGCCGTTCACCGATCTGTCCCTCGGCCCCACCGGCCAGCTGAACGCGCCACCCCCCAACGACAAGAACCTGGTCGGCTGGTACAAGGACGGCGTGACCCCCGGCGAGCGCGGAGCCGCGATCCTGGCGGGCCATGTCGACACGATGACCGGTCCGGCCGTCTTCCTCCAGCTCCGGAACCTCAAGCCCGGAGCCAAGGTCGACATCACCCGCAAGGACGGCTCGGTCGCCACGTTCAAGGTCGACTCCGTCGAACAGTTCAGCAAGGCCAAGTTCCCGGACGACCGGGTCTACGCCGAGACCAACACCGCCCAGTTGCGCCTGATCACCTGCGGAGGCGCGTACAACAAGACCGCGAAGGACTACGAGGACAACGTGGTGGCCTTCGCGCATCTCGACTCCTTCAAAAAGGGCTGACCACCGGCACCCGTCGGCGGTGCGGCACAACCATCCGCCGGGCCGCGAGGTCGTACGGAGCAGTGCGGAAGCCGATTCCGTACTGCCCGGCTGGTCCCCCGCGCACCGGAGTTGATCGACGTGCCTGTTCTTTCCCAACGCCGCCGGCTGGCGATCGCGACCGGAATCGCCCTGGTCGCCGGAGCCGTGGCCGTTCCCACCGGCCATGCCGCCGCGCAGTCGTCCGCCCCTGCGGCGCAGCCGTCCGCCCAGGCAGCGAGCGCGCCGAGCAGCAAGCGACTGCGCGACGACTTCAACGGCGACGGCTACCCGGACGTGGCCGTGGGCGCTCCCATGGCCACCGTCGGCGGCTCGGAGGGGGCGGGCGCCGTGAGCGTCCTCTTCGGCGGCCCCGGCGGCCTGTCCTCCGCCCGCAAACAAGTACTGACCTGGCCGGACCGCTCGGGCATCAACAACCCGGGTGACGCTCGCTACGGCACGAACCTGCGCAGCGCCGATCTGAACAACGACGGTTACGCGGATCTCGTCGGCCGCCTCTGGGCGATCACCACCGACGGCGACCAAGGGACGGTGCTGGCCGTCAACTGGGGTGGGGCGTCCGGTCTTTCGAAGAACGCCACGATCCTGAAGCCCGTGCCCGGCGACCAGAGCGACGCCACCGGCGACCTGGACGTGGGTGACGTGGACGGTGACGGCATCGCCGACATCGCGGTGGGCGACGTACGGCGCGGCGGTCACGTCCTGCACGGCCCGATCAGCCGCACCGGCCAGTGGAGCAGGGTCGGTTCGTTCACGGTCGACGGCACGGCGGTCCTCGACACCTCGGAGATCGCCGTGGGTGACGTGAGCGGCGGCGGCGTGGGCGATCTGGTGATCCTCGGCTTCGGCCCGGACGACCCGTGGCAGCAGCACACGTACCTGCTGAAGGGCAGCCGCACCGGTTTCGCCGCCCCGGTCGAGATCAAGGACGCGGACGGCGCCGGCGTCGGCGGCACCGCCGTAGGCATCGCCGACCTGGACAAGGACGGCCACGGGGATGTCGTCATCGGGCGCGGCGACGAGTGGTCGGAACAGGACACCCCCGTGAAGAAGGGCGGCGCGCTCTTCATCTCGTACGGCGGCCCCGAGGGGCAGAGCACCGCCCGCAAGCCCGTCTGGATCAACCAGGACACCGAAGGCGTCTCGGGCACGGCCGAATTCCACGACCGGATGGGCTACAGCCTGGCGCTGGGCGACACGAACGGCGACGGCTACCCCGACATCGCCACGGGCCTGCCGAACGAGCGGATCAACGGCATCGCGGACGCAGGCCGGGTCCTGGTGTTCAAGGGCGGCCCCAAGGGCGTGAGCGGTGCGGGTTCCAAGGAGTTCGGCCAGTACACGGCCGGTGTTCCGGGTGTCGCCGAGGCGGGCGACCAGTTCGGCCAGGCACTCGCGCTGGGCGACTACGACGGCAAGGGCCGTACGGAGATGGTGGTCGGCGCCCCGACGGAGAACATCAGCAGGGGTGCCCTGTGGATCTTCGGTACGGATGCCACGGGCGTCATCGCCAAGGGTTCCGTCTCGTTCGGCGCGGCCACGATCGGCGCACCGACCGGCCCGTCCCGCTTCAGCGAGACACTGACGGACTGACACAACCGCCCGCCCGCCCGCCCGCCCGTCCTGGGGAGCATCGACCAGATCGCGCAGGACGACTCGCACGCGGTGACCGGGCTGATCTCCCCGCGTCCGCCGCAGCGACTCCGGCCGTGTCGCATCGGGGAGTTGGGCTGTAGCAACGCACCTGCATCGGACTCCGCAGTCCATTTCGAGGAGGCGGATCGTGCGCGGGGAGCTGACGGCAAAGGGAGGGCGACGCGGCGACGCATCGTCCAGGGGGCCTCGGCGGTGCTGCGGGAAAAGGGCGTCGCATCGGCGAGGCTGGACGACATCATGGCGCGGAGCAGCACCAGCAAGAGTCAACTGTTCCACTACTTCTCGGCCGGCAAGGACGAACTGCTCCGACCTGCCCGAGCACCTGCTCCAGCACACCTGGCTCGGCGAATTTCCCACCTGAGCCGGCCGTTCCGAACGGAGCGGGCTACAGCCAGCCCTTCTCGCGGGCGATGCGGACCGCCTCCGCGCGGTTGCGGGCGGCCAGTTTCTGGATGGCCGTGGAGAGGTAGTTGCGGACCGTTCCCTGGGAGAGGTGGAGCGCGGCGGCGATCTCCGCGTTGGTGGAGCCGTCTGCCGCCGTGCGCAGTACGTCGCGTTCGCGGTCGGTCAGGGGGCTGGCACCGTCGGCGAGGGCCGCTGCCGCGAGGGTGGGGTCGATGACTCGTTCGCCGGCGAGCACCTTCCTTACCGCTGCGGCCAGTTGGGAGGCCGGGGCGTCCTTCACCAGGAAGGCGTCGGCGCCCGATTCCATGGCCCGGCGCAGGTAGCCGGGGCGGCCGAAGGTGGTGACGACGACGACCTTCACGGCCGGGAGTTCGCGTTGCAGGGCCGCCGCCGCGTCGATGCCCGTCATGCCCGGCATCTCGATGTCCAGGAGCGCCACGTCGATGTCGTGCTCGTGGGCGGCGGCCAGCACCTCGTCGCCGCGGGCGACCTGGGCGACCACCTCGATGTCGGGTTCCAGACCGAGGAGTGCCGCGAGGGCCTCGCGCACCATGGACTGGTCCTCGGCGAGGAGGATTCTGATCATGCTCATTCCGTGGATCCTAGGCCGGAATCGAGCGGAACGGTCAGGGTCAGGGTGAAGCCTTTGCCCGGACCGGAAGCGGAGCGGGAGCCGGGGTTGCCCGTGGAGGTGATCAGTGTGCCGTCGACGGTGGCGAGGCGCTCGCCGATGCCGGTGAGACCGTTGCCCGGCTTGGTGCCCGAGGGGCCGACGCCGTCGTCCGAGACGGTGAGTTCGAGGACCTTGCCGTCCAGGGTCTGGCGCGGGGCGAGGGTGACCGTGCAGTGGCGGGCCCCACTGTGGCGCACGACGTTGGTGACGGCCTCCCGCAGCGCCCAGGCGAGCACCTCCTCCGGCTTCTCGGGGAGGTCGTCGGGGGAATCGGCCGGGACATCGGCGGTGATGCCCGCGGCGGCGAGTGCGGTGCGGGCGCCCGCGAGTTCGCCGGGGAGGGTCGGGCGGCGGTAGCCGGTGACCGCGCCGCGTACGTCGATCAGGGCCTGGCGGCTGACCTGTTCGATGTCCGCGACCTGGGCGGCCGCCTGTTCCGGGTGGTCGGGAAGCATCCGGCCCGCCAGCTCGCTCTTGAGCGTGATCAGGGAGAGCGAGTGGCCGAGCAGGTCGTGCAGATCGCGGGCGAGCCTGAGCCGTTCCTCGTTGGCGGCGAGCTGGGCGACGGTGGCGCGGGCCTCGCGCAGCTCGATCGTCGTACGGATCAGCTGCCTCACCCCCGTCATCGAGAAGCCGCCCAGCAGCGCGGGAAAGACCAGGGCGGTGATGATCTCGCGGGGGTGGTCGCCGGTCAGGCCCATGAGGACCATGACGCCCGTGACGGCGGGAATCAGCCAACGGGCCGTCCGCAGCGGCAGGGTGGCACCGACGGAGACCGCGACGTACACGAAGAGGACCAGCCACGAGGTGCCGAGCGACAGGGTGAGGGCGACGGACAGTGCGCCGAGGAAGGCGATCGCGGAGTGGACGAGACGGCGGTCCAGGGGCTCGGACGTGTGGCGGAAGACCAGGAGCAGATAGGACCCGACGAAGGTCAGCAGGCCGAGCGCGCCGAGCACCGTCGCCCACGGGGTGTGGTTGTCGTCGGTCAGGTCCTTGACCGGGGCACTCATGAACGCGAGCCAGATACCGATCCAGAGGAGCTTGATCCAGACCTGTTTGCGGTTCGTGGGCGGGCGTCCGATGCCCACGGACGTCTCGTCGTCGTTCACGCCTTCAAGGTGTCCTTCCGGTAGAGCCAGGCAGCGCCGCCGGCGAAGACCAGGAAGTAGGCACAGAGGATGGCGACATCCTTGGCATGCGGCGGACCGCCCATCTCGATCGCTTGGCCGAGAGAAGCGTACGCGTGTGTGGGAAGCCCCTCGGAAACGTTCTGGAGCCACTGCGGGAAGGTCGCGCTGGGCATCCACAGTCCGCCGAGGACCGAGAGCCCGAAGTAGACGATCATGGTGAGCGGGCGGACCGCGTCCCCACTGGCGAGGTAGCCGATGGCGACCCCGAGTGCGGCGAAGACCAGCGAACCGGCCCAGATGACCCCGGCCAGCGCGAACCACTGCCAGGTCTCCACCCGTACGTGCATGACGGCTGCGGCGACCAGGAAGACCACCACGATGCAGGGCAGGGTGACCACCGCCGCGCCGGCGATCTTCGCGAGGACGTAACCGCGGCCGGGCAGCGCGGTGAGCCGCAGCTGGCGGACCCAGCCCTTCTCGCGCTCCTTGGCGATGCGTTCGCTGTTGCCCATGAGGACGGCGGTCAGCGCGCCGAAGGAGGCCATCGAGACCATGAAGAAGGCCTGGAAGGTGAGATCGGTGTGCGGGATCCGGTCGGTGGTGTTCTGGGTGCTGGAGATCAGGAGGTAGATCACCGACGGGTGGATGACCGAGAAGAACATGAACTTCTTGTTCCGCAGGGTGCGGGTCACTTCGAGCCTGATGAGGGCCCACGAAAAGAAACTCAGCATGCGGTCCTGGCCTCCTCGGCCCCGGTGATGGCGACGAAAGCCTGTTCAAGGCCGAGTCCCGCGACTTCGAGTTCGCGCGGGTAGAGGCCGAGTCCGTAGACGGCGTGGACCGTCGCGTCGGCATCGTGCGACTGGATCCGGACCCGGTTGCCGGTGATGTCGAGCGTGGCGAGGAACGGCAGGCCGCGCAGGGCCGCCGCGTCGACCCGGCCCTCCAGCTCGAAGGAGATCCGGCGGGCTCCGGCCTTCGCCTTGATCTCGGCGGCGGTGCCGTCGGCGAGCAGGCGGCCCTTGTGGAGGACGAGGACGCGGTCGGCGATCGCGTCGGCCTCTTCGAGGTAGTGGGTGGCGAACAGGACGGTACGGCCCTGCTCGGCCTGCTCCCGCATGGTGGCCCAGAAGGCCTGGCGGGCGGTGACGTCCATGCCGGTGGTCGGCTCGTCGAGGACGATCAGGTCGTTGGCGCCCGCGGTGGCCAGCGCGAAGCGGACGCGCTGCTCCTGGCCGCCGGAGAGCTTGTTGACCATCCGGTCGGCGATCTGCGCGATACCGGCGCGGGAGAGCACCTCCGTCACCGGGTGGGGCCTGGGGTGCAGTTCGCAGGCGAGGCCGACCAGCTCCTTGACCGTGACGTCCTCCATCAGGCCGCCGGTCTGGAGCATCGCGCCGACGCGGCCGGCGGCGATGGCTTTCTGCGGGGTGGTGCCGAAGACCTGGACCGTGCCGGAGTCGGCGGTGCGCAGGCCCAGCAGCAGATCCAGGGTGGAGGACTTCCCGGCACCGTTCGGACCGAGGAGCGCCACCGTCTCGCCGGGGTGCAGGTCGAGCGAGAGCCCGTCGACGGCGCGTACCGCTCCGTATGCCTTGCTGACGTGTTCGAAACGGACCGCGGCGGTCTTCGCCCCGGTGGCCTCGGCGGCTGTCGTTGTCATGCGTCAAGCGTGGCCGAGAACGGGGTGAGCGCGGCAGGGCCGCGGGTCGTGGAAACGGGATGACAGATGTCATGCCGGGCGTATGACTCCGCTGCCGGGGGCCGTGTCCGCAAACGGCGCCGCCCCCGGCCGGGATGCGGTCGGGGGCGGTCGGTGCGGTGCGGCTGCGGTCAGCCGTTGCCGTCGAGGGGGATGGTGGCGGTCCGCTCGGCAGGGGTCTTCCCGAGCAGTGCGGTCTGCATGGCGTGTGCCACGTCGTCCGCGCCGAGCTGGTGCTTCTTGCCGTCACCCTTGGTGATCATGATGCCGTCGAAGACACCGTCGCAGAGGGTCTCGATGGCCTTCTTGTCGTAGTGCTCGACCAGCCTGCCGTTGACCGGCACCATCGAGAGGATCTGCGGCAGCGACTTGGCGGGGCCGAACTGGATCTGCTTGGCACCCGCCTTGATCGTGACCAGACCGGACATCGCGGGCTTCGCGAACTCCTTCATCGCCCGGTCCAGTTCGGCCTGGCCGATGGTGGGTTCGCGGGTGGTGACGGGCAGTTCGACGACCTTCGTCCGGCCGGTCTGCACCTGGGCACGGTACGCGTCGCGTACCGAGGTCATCGACTGGTTGACGTCCAGCGCCTTGCCCGGCTTCCCGGGTACCGCGACGGCCTTGCCCGGCTCGAACTTGATCGTGCCGTCGTTGGCCGAGCCGGAGACACCGGCCAGGTCCGTCAGCGCGACGCCGAGCTTCTCCTCGTCGACCGGGATCACCGGGTCGACGGCGCGCTTCTTGCCGAACAGGGAACCGATGACGGAGACCGGGTTGTAGTCGCTGCCCGCTGCCGAGCGCACGGTCTCCTGGCTGTCCAGGGCGAGCCCGGCCTTGTCCGGCGCGAGCTCGGTCTTCTTGCCGTCCACGGACAGCTGGAGGGGGGTCACGGCGCGCTTGCCGAGGGCGGCGTCCAGCTTTGTGACGCCCTCCTCCTTCGTGCCGCCGCCGATGTCGACGCCGAGGACGGTGGTGCCCTTGGGGACCTCGGAGTGGTTCATCAGCAGCCCGGCGCCGTACGCGACACCGAGCAGCCCGACGACACCGGCGCCGAGGAGGACCAGCTTGGAGCGGCCCTGCTTCTTCGCCGGAGCCGGAGCGGAGGTGGACGCGGGCTCGGGGCGCGGGGCCGACGCGGCGGCGGGGCCGCCGGGGCCCGCCGGTCCGGTGCCCATCGGGTCGCCCGGGACCCGGGACGCCGGATCGGGGCGACCGCCCGGGGGCGTGCCCGGGAACAGGGACGGCGGCCGGTTCTCCGACGGGACGACGGGGATGCCGCTGGTGAGCGTGTCACCGGAGACGTTGCCGCCGGGGCCGGAGGGTGCCGGGGCCGCGAACTGCGGCGTCAGCTCCGCCGTGTCGTCGGACATCCGCGGCGGGCCGCCGGGGGCACCGGTGCCCTGCGGGCCCGAGCCCATCGGGCCGGAGCCCGTGCCGCCCGGTCCCCCGAGGCTCGGCGTCAGGGACGAAGTGCCGGTGGCCGGGCCCGTGGTGGGCCCGGAGGGGCCCGGTGTACGCACTCCGAGGTTCGGCGTGGGACGCGGGCCACCGGACGCGGGGCCGCCGAAGTCGTCGGGGCGGGATGCGCCCTGGTCGCCCGTGCGCTGCGGACCGTCCGAGAAGTACGGCAGATCGGGGCGGGGCGGGGTGGGCGCGGCGGGCGCGGCACCCCTGATGCCCTCGGCGCCGCCGGCCGTGCCGCCACCGGCCGTCGTACCACCGGCGACCGAGGTGCTCGTGGGGGGCTTGCGCGGGGCGAACCAGTCGCTGCCGCTCTTCTCCCTGGCCGGCTTCTCGGCGGCCGGTTCCGCGGACTCGGTCCGGGCCTCGGCGGCCGGCGCGCTGTCCGGCCCGGCCGGCGCACCGTCCGTCGCGGGCGAACCGGGGCGCGGGATGGTGCTCGTGCGCTCGGCGTCGGCGTTGTCGGTGTCACCCACGGGCGTACGCATGACGACGGGCGGGATGGGACGCGAGCCCGGAATGTTGATCCGGATGCGCGTGGTCAGGGTCGTCTCGGTCTTCGGCTCCTCGGACCGAGACGGGTCCGCAGGCTCCGGGGCATCCTGCGAGGGGTGCAGCGACGGATACTGGCGGGATCCGTACGGCGGCGTCCCCGAGGGGTACGCGGCTCCTCCGCGCCCCTGGGGCCCGGAGGACGAACTGTCAGTTTCACGACTCAAAGCAGGTTCTCCCGATTGGCTCCGCCGCCCGTACTTCCCCCATGCCGCAGGCCTGGGGACGGCCAGAAGGGTGCTGGATGTCTTGGCCGGATCACGCAGCGGCGCCCGGCGCGTGCAGCTGCAGGGCGCCGGAGCGTCCTCATAGCGGAGCTATCAGGGCGTTTCGGTAACGCCGCAGATGTGCGTGCCAGGCGTCGCGAGCCCGGTCAAGATCTTCAGCACCCGGCTAGGCGCGCGAACCACCATACTGGCCGCCGCAGGCAGACACCTCGCGACCGGGGGAAACGGCTGTGCGACCACCGAACGGACAAGGGGCATTACAGGATCGGACATGGCACATTACTTGCCAGGTCGCCTGCTGTCGGCGCCCCGTTGGGGCGACCGCGACATGGTGGCACAGATCACAGCAGTGGCCATCCCGCCCAGCATGAAAAGAGTGAGGCCCAGTTCGTCGCCGAAGACATAGTCGCCTTCGGGGCGCCCACCGAGCAGAACAACGAGCGAAATCAGCCATCCCGCAGCGGGTGCCAGGGTGCCGAGCTGGGTGCCGAAGACCAGGCGTCCGCCGGAGAAGAGCGCGGCGGCGGCCACCAGCGCGAGCAGCAACCCGGCGGGGAACCACGCGGCTTGGACGAGAGCCCCGGCGATCCCGACGAGCGCGCCCAGCACGGCGAGGCCCGTATAGCCGGCGATCCGCCCGGGGTTGAGGGGCGCAGCGAGGCCGGTGGCCGCGACGTCCCTGGAGGGGCGCGGGGCGCCCTGCTTGCCGCCGCTCACCGCTCCGCCCCCGCCACGCCCGCGAACAGGTCGTCCTCCCGGACGCCTTGAGGGGCCCCGGATTCGCCGCGCACCAACTCGTAGCACTCGGTGGTGAAGACGGGCTGGCCCAGGTCGTTGGAGAGGGCGAAGAAGGGGCCCTCCACGGCGATCTGGGTGGCGTGGGCCCGCATCGCCGCGCTCTTGGCGGCGGCATGGGCCGCGCCGTCGATCTGCGCGGTGATCCTGGAGTCGTCGACCACGCCCGGTACGTCGTCGATGGCGGCGATGCCCAAGAAGGCGTCCGGCGCGGTGGCCCGGAGGCGGGCGAAGCCCTCCTCGGCGACCGTGCGGGGCACCCGGTTCCAGTAGATCTTGGCGATGCGGTGCGGGGCGCCGGACCCGGCGCGGTACGCGGGGTCGGCGGCGAGGTCCGCGGCGCGCATCGCGACGCGGTGCGCCTGGATGTGGTCGGGGTGTCCGTATCCGCCGTCGGGGTCGTAGGTGACCAGGACCTGCGGGCGCACCGAGCGGATGACCTCCACCAGGTGTCCGGCGGCGTCGTCCACGTCGGCGGCCCAGAAGGCGCCGGGGCGGTGGTTCTGCTCGGCGCCCATCATCCCGGAGTCGCGGAAGCGGCCGGGGCCGCCCAGGAGCCGGTGGTCGGTGACCCCCAGCTCCTTCATCGCCGCGTCGAGTTCGCCCCGGCGGTACGGGCCCAGGGTGTCGTCCCGGTCGGCCGCGAGATGGGCGAGGGAGGGCGGGATGACCTCGCCCTCCTCACCGAGTGTGCAGGTCACCAGGGTGACCTGGGCACCCTCGGCCACGTACTTGGCCATGGTGGCGCCGTTATTGATCGACTCGTCGTCGGGGTGCGCGTGCACCAGGAGGAGGCGCCGGGCGGGATGGTCCGTCATGGGACCACCCTACGAGCCGCGCGCACCGATCACCGCCCGCGCTCCTTTCGTCGACGAGCCGGGGCTCAGAAGTTGAGGCTTCCGATCATGCCCGCCACATTCGTGGTCAGGTTCGAGATGCTCGGCGCGATCGACGAGTCGGCAAGATAGAAACCCAGCAGTGCGCAGACCACCGCATGTCCGCCCTTCAGTCCGGATTTCCGGATCAGCAGGAAGACGACGATCGCCAGCAGCACCACCGCCGAAATCTTGAGTGCCACGGCGGTTCACCTCCATCGGTACGGTCGGGACGGGCAGCACACATGGAGCCAGCAGGTTCTTACCCACCGAGCGCTACGGATCATAACTATCCGTCGTAACGCATTGATCGGGGCACAGCAGCACGAGGGGCGCACGACCGGGCGGTCGGGGACTAGGTTCGACACATGACTTCGCAGCAGATTTCCTTTCCCCGCCAGCACGCCAGAACCATGCGGTTCACTCTCGGCGCCCCTCGGTCGTTCACCGTCTCCCCCGACGGGGAGCGGGTGATCTTCCTGCGGTCGGGCTCCGGTACGGACCGGTCGGGCCGGCTCTGGGTGCTCGACCTGCCGAAGGACGGGGCGCCGAACGAGCGGGTGGTAGCGGATCCCGAGGCCCTGCTGGGGGGTTCGGCGGAGCGGCTGTCGGCGCAGGAGCGGGCCCGCCGCGAGCGCAGCCGCGAGGGCTCCTCGGGGATCGTCGGCTACGCGGTCGACGCGGCGGCCGAGTTGGCCGCCTTCGCGCTCTCCGGGAAGGTGTACGTCGCCGAACTGCGCGCGGGTACGGCACGTGCGCTGCCCGTTCCGGGCCCGGCGATCGACCCGAGACCTTCACCGGACGGACGACACATCGCATATGTGTCCAAGGGCGCGCTGCGCGTCGTGGGCGCGGAGGGCGACGGGGACCGGGCGCTCGCCGAACCGGAGGCAAAGGACGTCTCGTACGGTCTCGCGGAGTTCATCGCGGCCGAGGAGATGCAGCGTTCCCGGGGCTTCTGGTGGTCGCCGGATTCGGACCGGCTGCTGGTCGCCCGGGTCGACGACAGCCCCGTGCGGCGTTGGTGGATCGCCGACCCCGCGCATCCGGACCGCAGGCCCGCCGAGGTCGCGTACCCGGCGGCGGGAACGCCCAACGCCGAGGTGCGGCTCTTCGTGCTCGGCCTGGACGGCACCCGTACCGAAGTCGTCTGGGACCGGGCACGCCACCCCTATCTGGCTCAGGTGCACTGGTCGTCGGACGGGGCGCCATTGCTGCTGGTGCAGTCCCGCGACCAGCGAAGCCACCTCTTCCTCGGGGTGGACACGGAGACCGGTTCGACGCGGACGGTTCATGCCGACGAGGACCCGGTCTGGCTGGAAATCTTCCCCGGGGTGCCCGCCTGGACCCCGGACGGACGGCTGGTGCGGATCGCGGACGAGGGCGGGGCGCGGGTGCTCGCGGTCGGCGACCGGCTGCTGACCGGGGCGCAGTTGCAGCTCCGGGCGGTGCTGGACATCGGTGAGTCGGACATCCTGGTGGCGGCCTCGGCCGGCGAGGAGGCGGCGGAACCGGAGATCGGCGAGACCCATGTCTACCGGGTCAACGAACTGGGCGTGGAGCGGGTCTCCGAAGGGGCCGGGGTGCACTCGGCGGTTCGCGCGGGCGCGGTGACGGTGCTGGTCAGCAGCGTCCCGGAGCGGCCGGGCGCCCGTGCCGAGGTGTTCCGGGACGGCAAGCCGGTCGCCACCGTGGCGAGCCATGCCGAGGAGCCGGTGCTCTCCGCGCGGGTGCGTCTCGCCGAGGGGGGCGCACGGCGAATTCCGTGCGCCGTTCTGCTCCCCGAGGGGTACAAGGAGTCGGACGGTCCGCTTCCGGTACTGATGGATCCGTACGGCGGACCGCACGGCCGCCGGGTGGTCGCCGCGCACAATCCGCATCTGACGTCGCAGTGGTTCGCGAACCAGGGCTTCGCGGTCGTGGTCGCGGACGGCCGGGGCACACCGGGGCGTTCGCCGGGCTGGGAGAAGGCGGTCAAGAACAATCTCGTGCTCTCCGTGGACGACCAGGTCGACGCGCTGCACGCCCTTGCGGACCGGTTCCCGCTGGACCTCGGCAAGGTCGCGATCCGCGGCTGGTCGTTCGGCGGGTATCTGGCGGCCCTGGCCGTGACCCGGCGGCCCGATGTCTTCCACGCGGCGGTGGTCGGCGCGCCGGTGACCGACCAGCGGCTCTATGACACCCACTACACCGAGCGTTATCTCGGCGACCCGGCAAAGCAGCCCGAGGTGTACGCGCACAACTCGGTGATCACGGACGAGGGTCTCTCGGAGGCCGCCGACCAGGTACGCCCGATGATGATCGTCCACGGTCTCGCGGACGACAACGTGGTGGTCGCGCACTCGCTCCGGCTGTCGTCGGCGCTGCTCTCGGCCGGGCGCCCGCACGAGGTGCTGCCGCTCAGCGGGGTGACGCACATGACACCGCAGGAGCAGGTGGCGGAGAACCTGCTGCTGCTCCAGGTCGACTTCCTGAAGCGGTCGTTGGGACTCGACGGCTGATCCGGCCGGCCTCCCCGTCACCAGCCGGGCGGCGGCTGGGACGGGGGCGGCGGCCCGAAGACGCCGGGCTGCGGATGGCCGTACCCCTGCCCGTAGCCCTGGCAGGGCAGGGGCGGGGGTGCGGCCGGGCCCGGCCGGGCCAGCGCCAGCAGCACCGCGGCTCCGGCGATCACCTCGAAGAAGCCGGTCAGCGCGGTGAGTTGCTCCTCGACGTGCAGGTCACCGAAGTGGTCCAGCAGCTCGTAGTGCACCGCGCGGACCACCCCCAGCACCCCGCCGAACAGCAGCAGAGCGGCGGCGATCAGGCCGAACGGCCGCGCGTGCACGGCGCGCGGGAGCCCGCTCACCCCCGCGAACAGGCAGAGCAGCGCCAGGACCGCCGAGAACCAGCCGGGCGGCGGGTCGATCAGCCCCTGCAGGACCCGGTCCCCGCCCACGAACCAGTCGGGGTAGATGTCGGGGATCCGCACCGCCTGGCGGATCTCCCAGGCGATCACGACCGCTCCCGCCGCACCGAGGAACAGGAAGGCGATCACGCCCGCGCCCTGCCCCGGCCGGGCCGGGAGGCGTTCGGAGAAGTCACGCGCGGGCCTGCGGCCGGCCGCCGCGGCGATGATCAGCGCGATGCCCGCCGCGAGCGCCACGAAGGCGCAGAGCAGGGCGCGGGTGCGCAGGTCGTCGGTGAACCGGGCGTTCATCCGGGGCTCGCCGATGTTCCAGAGCGCGGGCAGCCGCAGGACGATCGTGACCACTCCGGTCGCGACCAGCACCGCGGCGGCCGACGACGAGCGCAGGGCCGCGACGAAGGCGAAGAGATACACCACGAGCAGCACCACGTCGTACGCCGAGGTGGCGGGCAGCAGCGGGAGCCGCGCGTCGTAGTAGCCGGCCCAGTAGCGCCACAGCGCCCCGATGTCGTCGGCCGCCCTGATGTCCCGTACGAGCCAGCCCGCGACGATCAGCGCGAGCACGGCGCAGAGAACGGCACCGGTGACCCTTGCCCCCCGAGTGAGTATCACCCGAGCGATACTCCACCGTGCCTGTCCGCCGGACAAGGGGTTCACCGGCGTGGTGCTCGAACGGGCAACCGGCCGGGAGGACTTGGCGCCCTCCCGGCCGGTACACGGCACAGCGCGGCCGTACCCGGACATGCCGGCCGGTCCGTGTGCCGGACGTGGGACGGCCGGGTTGCCCCCGCGTCAACGTGCCCGGGTGCTCCCGGACGGGGCCGGCCCGTTCTCGCCGTTCTTCCCGTCCGAGCCGTCCTCCCCGTCCGAGCCGTCCTCCCCGTCCGAGCCGTCCTCCTCCGCCGCCGTCTCCCCCGGCGCCTCCAGCAGCCCCTCCGGCGGCACCACCTGCTTCTCCTCCGCGAAGTGGCAGGCCGAGTCGTGTCCGGCCGGCGATTCGGTCAGCCGGAAGACGGCCGGCACCGCCAGCAGCGGCACCTCCAGTTCGCACCGCTCCTGCGCCTTCCAGCACCGGGTGCGGAAGCGGCAGCCCGAGGGCGGGTTGGCGGGCGAGGGGACGTCGCCGTGCAGGATGATCCGCTCCCGGTGCTCGCGGGCCGCCGGGTCCGGCACCGGGACGGCGGAGAGCAGCGCCTGGGTGTACGGATGCGTGGGGTGGTCGTAGATCTGCTCGTCGGTGCCGATCTCGACGATCCGGCCCAGATACATCACCCCGACCCGGTCGGAGATGTGCCGGACGATCGAGAGGTCGTGCGCGATGAAGACGTAAGCGAGCCCGAACTCCGCCTGGAGCCGGTCCAGCAGGTTGACGACCTGTGCCTGTACGGAGACGTCGAGGGCGGAGACGGGTTCGTCGGCGACGATGATCTCGGGGTTCAGGGCCAGCCCGCGGGCGATGCCGATGCGCTGGCGCTGGCCGCCGGAGAACTGGTGCGGATAGCGGTTGATGTACTCCGGGTTGAGCCCGACCACGTCGAGCAGGTCCTGTACCTTGCGGCGCCGCTCCCCCTTCGGGGCCACCTCGGGGTGGATCTCGTACGGCTCCCCGATGATGTCGCCGACGGTCATGCGCGGGTTGAGCGAGGTGTACGGGTCCTGGAACACCATCTGGATGTTGCGGCGCACGGCCTTCAGGGCACGCCCCGACAGCTTGGTGATGTCCTCGCCCTTGTACCTGATCGCGCCGGCCGTCGGCTGTTCCAGATGCACCAGCATCTTCGCCACGGTCGACTTGCCGCAGCCGGACTCCCCCACGATGCCGAGCGTCTCGCCCGCCGCCAGGTCGAAGGAGACCCCGTCGACCGCCTTGACCGCGCCGATCTGCTTCTTGATCAGGATGCCCTGGGTCAGCGGGTAGTGCTTGACCAGATCGCGGACCTCCAGGATCGGCTCGCCGCGCCCCGTCGCGGCGGACCCGGCCCGTGACTCGGCGAGCGGCACGCGGGCCTTCCCGCCCTCTTCGCGCGCTTCCTCGCGCCCCGAGTGGTCAGCGTGCATCGAGCGTCTCCTTCCAGAAGTAGCAGGCGCTCTCGCGGTGCTCGGCCACCTCGAACAGCGGCGGCACCTCGCCCCGGCAGATCTCCTGGGCCATCGGGCAGCGCGGGTTGAAGGCGCAGCCGGGCGGGATGTGCAGCAGGTTGGGCGGCAGGCCCTTGATCGCGTACAGCTCCCGGCCCTTCTGGTCCAGGCGCGGGATCGACTGGAGCAGGCCCCTGGTGTACGGGTGGGCGGGCGCCCGGTAGATCTCGTGGACCGGGGCGGACTCGACGATCCGGCCCGCGTACATCACGGCGATCTTGTCGGCGACGTCCGCGACCACGCCCAGGTCGTGGGTGATCAGGATCAGGCCCATGTTCAGCTCGCGCTGGAGCTCGGCGAGCAGATCCATCACCTGGGCCTGGACGGTCACGTCGAGGGCGGTGGTGGGTTCGTCCGCGATGATCAGCGAGGGCTCCAGCGCCATCGCCATGGCGATCATGATGCGCTGGCGCATGCCGCCGGAGAACTGGTGAGGGTAGTTCCCGACGCGTTCCTTCGCCGCCGGGATGCGGACCCGGTCCATCAGCTCGACGGCCTTCAGCTTCGCGTCCTTGTGGGACATCCCGCGGTGCACGACGAACATCTCGCCGAGCTGTTCCCCCACGCTGAGCACGGGGTTGAGGGAGGAGAGCGCGTCCTGGAAGATCATGGCCATCTCCTGGCCGCGGATCTTCCTGCGCTCGTCCTTCTTCATCTTCAGCAGGTCGCGGTCCTTGAAGAGGATCTCGCCGCCGCTGATCCTTCCCGGGGGCATGTCGAGGATGCCCATGACGGCCTGGGCGGTGACGGACTTGCCGGAGCCGGACTCGCCGAGGACGGCCAGCGTCTCGCCCTCGGCCACCGAGTAGTTGACCCCGTTGACGGCCTTGGCGACACCCTCGCGGGTGTGGAACTCCACGTGCAGATCGCGCACTTCGAGCAACATGGCAGCGGGCTCCTCAGCGCAGCTTGGGGTCGAGGGCGTCGCGCACCGCGTCGCCGAGCATGATGAAGGCGAGCACGGTGACCGCCAGGGCTCCGGCGGGCCAGAGCAGCATGTGCGGGGCGTTGCGGATGTACTGGGACGCGGCGGAGATGTCGATGCCCCAGGAGACGGCCGGCGGTTTCAGGCCGACGCCGAGGAACGAGAGCGTCGCCTCCAGCGAGATGTACGTACCGAGCGCGATGGTGGCGACGACGATCACCGGCGCGATGGCGTTCGGGGTGATGTGGCGCAGCAGCAGCCGCGTGTTGGAGGCGCCGAGCGCCCGTGCCGCCTGTACGTAGTCGTTCTGTTTGGCGGTGATCACGGAGCCGCGGCCGATGCGGGCGATCTGCGGCCAGCCCAGCAGCACGATGAAGCCGATCACCGGCCAGACGGTGGAGCTGGGGACCACGGAGAGGAAGACCAGCCCGCCGAGGACCACCGGGATGCCGAAGAAGACATCGGTGACGCGGGAGAGGACCGCGTCCCCCCAGCCGCCGAAGAACCCGGCGAGGCCGCCGAGCAGGCCGCCGAGCAGGGTGACGCCGAGGGTGGAGCAGACGCCGACGGTCACCGAGTTCCGCGCTCCGTAGACGGTACGGGTGTAGACGTCGCAGCCCTGTCCGTCGAAGCCGAAGGGGTGTCCGGGCTGGGAGCCCTCCTGGGCCTTGCCCAGGTTGCAGTCGAGGGGGTCCTGATCGGCGATCAGGGACGGCCAGATCGAGATGATCACCAGGAAGAGGATGATCAGGGCCGAGATGATGAAGACCGGGTTGCGGCGCAGGTCCCGCCAGGCGTCGGACCACAGACTGCGCGGCTTCTCGGCGGGGCCGGTGCCCTGGGGGCCGCCCGGTGTCCTTTCGAGGGTCGTGCCCTCTTCCAGCGCGAGATCCATCACGCCTCCTGCTCCGGCCGATGAGATGGCCTCGTCCGGTGTCTGCTCAGGCATAGCGGATCCTCGGGTCGAGAACGGCGTACAGCAGATCGACGATCAGGTTCGCCGCCAGGAAGACGAGGACGAGGACGGTGACGAAGCCGACGACGGTCTGGGAGTTCTGGCGCAGGATGCCCTGGTAGAGCTGGTAGCCGACGCCGTGGATGTTGAAGATCCGCTCCGTGACGATCGCCCCGCCCATCAGGGCGCCCACGTCCGTGCCGATGAAGGTGACGACCGGGATCAGCGAGTTGCGCAGCAGGTGCCGGCTGACGACGCGGCGCCTGGGCAGCCCCTTGGCGACGGCGGTGCGGACGTAGTCGGCGCGGGCGTTCTCGGCGATCGAGGTCCGGGTGAGCCGGGTGACGTACGCCAGGGAGACCGAGGCGAGGACGAGCCCGGGTACCAGCAGCTCGTTGAAGGGTGCCTCCGGCGAGACGGAGGGTTTGATGATGCCCCACTGGACTCCGAGGAGGAGCTGGAGCAGCAGGCCGGTGACGAAGGTCGGGATGGAGATGACGACCAGGGTCAGGATGAGCACGGTGGTGTCGACGGGGCGGCCGCGGCGCAGACCGGTGACGACACCGAGGCTGATGCCGATGACGATCTCGAAGACGATCGCGACGACGGTGAGCCGGATCGTGATGGGGAAGGCGGTGGCCATCAGCTCGGTGACCTTCTGCCCGTTGAACGCGGTGCCGAAGTCGCCGGTGAAGACATTGCCCATGTAGGTGAGGTATTGCTGCCAGACGGGCTTGTCGAGGCCGAATTCCGAGCGGAGCTGGGCGGCGGTCGCCGGGTCGCACTGGCGGTCGCCGCAGAGACCCGCGATGGGGTCGCCCATCACATTCACCATGAGGAAGATCAGCAGCGTGGTGCCGAAGAAGACCGGGATCATCTGCAGCAGCCGCCGGATCACATAACGTCCCATGCAGGGCTCCGGGGGTCGCGGGGGCTGGGGTCTTTCATCTGGATCAGGCCGGGTCAGGGAGCCGGGGCACGCGAGCCCGGCCTGACCCGAACGAGAGGCCCTGGGGCTCGGTGCCGGGGAGTGACGTCGGGGGACGGGGAAACCGGGTGGCCGGTGCCAGGAACGCACCGGCCACCCGGCCGCAGGGCCTCTCGTCGGGTCACTTGACCTTGATCTGCTCGTACACCGGAACGCTGAACTGGTTCAGCGACACATTGGTGATCCGGTCCGAGTAGCCGGCGCTGCCGTTCTGGTACCAGAGCGGGATGACGGGCATCTGCTCGACCAGGACCTTCTCCGCGTCCTGGAAGGTCTTCACGGCCTTGGCCTTGTCGGACTCGGCGTTGGCCTTGTCGACGAGCCCGTCGAACTGCTGGTTGCTCCACTTGCCGTCGTTGGACGAGGCGTCCGTGTAGTACACGGGCTGGAGGAAGTTCTGGATGAGCGGGTAGTCCATCTGCCAGCCGGCCCGCCAGGCACCGGTCAGCTTCTGCTGCGAGACCTGGCTGCGGAAGTCGGCGAAGGTGCCGACCGGGGCGCCGACGCACGCCTTGTTGTTGCCCAGCGCCTTGTTGATGCTGTTGCAGACGGCGTCGACCCACTCCTTGTGGGAGCCGGTGTCACCGTTGTACGAGATCTTCAGCTGGCCGCCGGGGATGCCGCCGCCCTCCTGGATCAGCTTCTTGGCGTTCGCCGCGTTGTACTCGCAGGGCGCGCCGCACAGCCCCTTCTTGAAGCCGCCTTCCGTACCGAGGACCGGGGAGGTCCAGTCGGAGGCGGGGGTGCGGGTCTTCTGGAAGATCTGATCGGTGATCTGCTGGCGGTTGATCGCCATCGACAGGCCCTGGCGGACCTTGATGCCGCCGGGGGTGTCCCACTTCTTGTCGTAGAAGGGGAAGGCGAGGGTCTGGATGATGCCGGCGGGGGTGTTGATGTACCGGTCCCCGAGGTCCGCCTTGACGTTCTTCAGCTGGGAGGCGGGCACGTCGTCGACGAGATCGAGGTTGCCGGCCGTCAGATCCGTGTAGGCGGTGTTGTTGTCGGTGTAGACCTTGAGGTCGATGCCGCCGTTCTGCGCCTTGTCGTCCCCGGGGTACTTGTCCCACTTGCGCAGGCTCATCGACGAGCCCTTGGTGTACTTGTCGACGGTGTACGGGCCGTTGCCGATCGGCTTGGACACCCAGGCGGCGTGGTCGGTGAAGAAGGCCTGGGGAAGCGGGGCGAAGGCCGGGTAGCCGAGGGTGTCGGGCCACAGGGAGAACTTCTGCGACAGCTTGACCGTGAACGTCCTGCCGTCGACGACCTCGAGGCCGGAGAGCTTGTCGGCCGTGGCACTGCCGGTGTCGGGGTGGACCTTGTCGTAGCCGTCGATGTAACCGAAGAAGTAGGCGTTCTTCTGATTGTTCTTCAGCAGGGCGCCGTAGTTCCAGGCGTCCACGAACGACTTGGCGGTGACCTTCTCGCCGTTGCTGAAGGTCCAGCCGTCCTTCACGGTGACCGTGAAGTTCTGGTTGTCCTTGGTCTCGATCTTCTCGGCGAGCATGTTGGTGGCCGCGCCGGTCTTCGGGTCGTACCTCTTGAGCCCCCGGAAAATCATGTCGAGGACCTTGCCGCCCTGCACCTCATTGGTGTTCGCGGGTTCGAGCGGGTTCTGCGGGTCACCCCAGGAAGAGCTCACGATTCCGTTCGCCCCACCGCCGCCACCGCCGCTGCTGCCCCCGCCGCCGCATGCCGTCGCCGCCAGGGCGACGACCACCGCACATGCGGCCCACTTGGCCTGTGTGGCTCCGCGCATGAAGTGCCTCCTCGTAGTGCTCCGCCTTACGTAGGGTCAAATATCACCTCATCACGGACATCACGCACATTTACTCCACCCATTCGGGCGCGTCGGAGCCGATTCGAGTGGCACTTCGCGGGCGGAGGAGATCCGGACGAGGGTCTGGCAGACACCGGAGCGATAACGGCCATGCATCGAATACGCATCGACCGCGAGCCGGCCTGATCGGATGTACGAATTCCGAGACAGCAGCGCCCGCATATCGGACTCATTGCCGGACTTCACCCGTTAAGTCGCGAACACGCCTTCGAAAAAGCCAAACGGAAGCAAAGCTACGCCCCTGCAAAGGTCATGAACTGGTCAAGTTTCCAAAGAGCACACCAAGGGCGTCGGACATTCATTGACCCTGCATGAATTGCGTTGAAAAAGTCCGGGTAGCCCGTAGGTGTTGCCCTGCGGAGTCCTTCGACCCTCCGGGCCAGGAGCACCATGACGATTCCAACGCCGCAAGCCGCCACCCCTGTTGAGGTGGAGGACGCGAAGCCGCAGCCCGCAGCGGGCCCGTCCGCGACCAAGGGCGGCGACGGCCGCTCTCCGGGCAAGATGGCCTGGCTGCGCTTCAAGCGCGACCGTACGGGCGTGATTTCGGCCTATGTGGTCATCTTCTTCTTCGTGATCGGCATCTGTGCGCCGCTGATCGCGAAGCTGTACGGCAAGGACCCGTACACGACGTACGGGCAGAACGAACCCGGTCTGCTGGACGACTTCGGCTCTCCGATGCTGCCCAACGGCGGCATCAGCGGCGACTTCTGGTTCGGCATCGAACCCAGCCTCGGTCGGGACGTCTTCACCTTCCTGCTCTACGGGATCCGCAACTCCCTGCTCATCGCCGCGGCAACCACCTTGCTGGTGACGGTGATCGGCATCGCCGTCGGCATCACCGCGGGCTACCTGGGCGGCAAGACCGACTACCTCGTGGGCCGGGTCATCGACATCCTGCTGGCCTTCCCCTCCACGCTCTTCTTCATCGCCTTCTGGCCGGTACTGCTCTCGATCCTGGTCTCCCCGGAGGAGAACACCCCGGTCTGGCTGACCGTCGTCAGCCTCATCTCGGTCATGACCGCCTTCGGCTGGGCGTCCATCGCACGACTGCTGCGCGGCGAGGTACTCGCCCTGCGCGAGCGCGAGTTCGTCGAGGCGGCGAGGGTGACCGGCGCGTCCCCGGCGCGGATCATCTTCAAGGAACTGCTGCCCAACCTCTGGACGCCGATCCTCATCCAGGCCACTCTCGCGCTGCCCGCCTACGTCACGGCGGAGGCGGGCCTCGCCTTCCTCGGCGTGGGTCTCACCGACCCGACACCCGACTGGGGCGTGATGATCCAGCGCGGATCGGACGTCTACCAGCAGGACATCACCTTCATGCTCTTCCCCGGCCTCTCGATGGTGATCTTCGTCATCGCCTTCAACCTGCTGGGCGACTCGGTGCGTGACGCACTGGACCCGAAGACCAAGCGCTGAACCGCACTTCCTCCGGTGGGCGACGGGGCCCACCGGAACGATCGTTTCTCTCCCTCGACCAGAGCAGGAAGCCATGTCCCTTTCCCGCAGAAACTTCGTCATCGCCACGTCGGTCGCGGCCGGCGGTTCGATGGTCCTCTCCGCGTGCAGCAGCGGCAGCACGGCCAAGAAGAGCGGCGGCGCCGGACACGGCGGTGCCGACAAGTACACCGGCTCGGTCGTGGTCGGCACGAAGGCCGACTCCACGGGTCCGGCCGCCGAGGTACCGGGCGCGAAGAAGGGCGGCACGATCCGCGGCCTCGCCCCGGACGACTTCTCGCACCTGGACCCGCAGCGCATCTACTTCTCGTGGAACTCCGCGATCGGTGACCTCTTCATCCGCGCCCTGACCGGATACAAGATCGCGGCGGACGGCTCGATGAAGCTGGTCGGCGACCTCGCCACCGACGCGGGCACCATGTCCGACGGCGGCAAGACCTGGACCTTCACCCTGAAGGACGGTCTGAAGTGGGAGGACGGCAAGGAACTCACCATCGATGACGTGCGCCACGGCATCGAGCGCGGCTTCGCCAGCTTCACCACCGAGGGCGCCGGCTACACCCAGACCGCGCTGACCGGAACGGCCGACTTCCGCTCGAAGTACAAGGGCCCGTTCGGCGGCAAGCACCTCGACTCGATCGTGACCGACGCCAAGGCGAAGACGATCACCTTCAAGCTGGCCGAGGCCCGCCCGGACCTCAACTTCACCCTGGCGATGACCTCCTACGGAGCCGTCCCGGTCAAGGGCGACACCAAGGACAAGTACGACAAGGACCCGGTCAGCTGCGGCCCGTACCGCATCAAGGCGCACTCCATCGACAAGTCGATGACGCTGGTGCGCAACCCCCACTGGGACCCCAACACGGACTCGATCCGCAACGCGTACCCGGACAGCTTCGTCTACGAGTTCGGCCCCGAGGCCCTCCAGGCCGCCGACCGCCTGATCGCCAACGACGGCGACGACCAGTACGCGGTCATGGCGTACAGCGGTGTCCCGGCCGAGCGCATCCAGAAGGTCCTCACCGACCCCGAGCTGAAGAAGCGCACCTTCAACGGCCTGCTGAGCGGCATCTACTACTACGCGATCAACACCAAGCGGATCACGGACCTGAAGGTCCGTCAGGCGATCATCCACGCCTGGCCGCTGGAGCAGATCCGCAAGATCTACGGTGGCCCCTCGTCCGGTGACTACGCGACGTCCATCCTCAGCCCCGACATCGTCGGCTACGCCAAGGACGACGTCTACGGCAAGCTGAAGAAGCCGCAGGGCGACCCGGAGGCGGCGAAGAAGCTGCTGAAGGAGGCCGGCAAGGAGGGCCAGAAGGTCGTCTACGCCTTCCCCACCAGCAACATCTACAACAAGACCAAGGTCGTCATCGAGAACGCCCTCAAGGCGGCCGGTTTCACCCCGGTCATGAAGCCGCTGGACTCCACCAGCTACTACGACCAGATCCAGCAGATCGACAACCAGTTCGACGTGATGTGGTTCGGCTGGTCCCCGGACTGGCCGACCGGCTACACGCTGGTGCAGCCGCTGTTCGACGGCGGCACCGTCGCCAACGGCGCCAACAACATCTCGCAGCTGAACGTCGACTGGGTCAACGAGGCGATCAAGAAGAACGTCACCATCGCCGACCCGGCGGAGGCCGGCAAGGCCTGGGCCGCCCTGGACAAGCGGATCATGACGGAGCAGGCGCCGATCATCCCCGAGACGTTCCAGCGCCGCTTCTACCTCTACGGCGAGAAGGTCGGCGGCGCGATGTTCCACCCGCTGTGGTCCTCGGCCGTCTTCTACAAGCTGTTCGTGAAGGCCTGACGCCGACACTCCCGGGGCGGGGCGCCCGCGTGGCGCCCCGCCCGCTCCTCTCCCCCTCGTCGGCGCCTGCCAGGGAAATCCATCGCCATGTTCCGCTTCCTCATACGCCGGGCAATCGGCGCACTGGTCATCCTGCTGATCATCAGTGTCATCACTTTCGTCCTCTTCTATGTCGCGCCCCGCGACCCAGCTCGTGTGGCCTGCGGCAAGGTGTGCACACCCGAGACGCTGGAGCTGGTCAGGCGCAACCTCGGCATCGCCGATCCGCTGCCCGTGCAGTACTGGCACTGGCTCCAGGGCGTGTTCGTCGGCCGGGACTACACCTCCTTCGGAAACTGCCCGGCCCCGTGCCTGGGCTACTCCTTCCACAACCGTGAGCCGGTCGTCGGCACCATCCTGGACCGCCTCCCCACGACGCTCTCCCTCTCCGTCGGCAGCGCGGTCGTCTTCGTGGTCTTCGGTGTGGGCACCGGCATGCTCGCCGCGGTCAAGCAGGGCAAGGCGCTGGACAAGATCGCTTCCTCGGCGTCGCTGATCTTCTCCTCGATGCAGATCTACATCGTCGGTGTGATCGCCATGTACTACCTCGCGGACCAGTGGCACATCCTGAGCCGCCCCAAGGAGGTCCCCTTCTCCGAGGACCCGGCCGGCTGGTTCTCCGGGCTGCTGCTGCCCTGGCTGGTGCTGGCGCTGATCTTCACCGCCAACTACACCCGTATGGCCCGCTCCCAGCTCGTGGAGAGTCTGAGCGAGGACTATGTGCGCACCGCACGCGCCAAGGGCCTCTCCCGCCGGACGGTGTTCTTCAGATTCGCCTGGCGCGGCGCCATGGGCCCGATCGTCACCATCTTCGGTCTCGACATCGGCCTCCTCCTGGGCGGCGCGATCATCACCGAGAAGACCTTCGGGCTGCACGGCATCGGCGCCCTCTCGGTCAAGGCCGTCTCCGACAACGACCTCCCGCTGATCCTCGGTGTGGTCCTGATCGCGGCAGCGGCGATCGTCGTCTTCAACATCATCGTCGACGCCGTCTACGCCCTCATCGACCCGCGCGTCCGCCTCGCCTAGGGAGAGATCCAGTGAGCACCCCCTTCCTCTCCGTACGTGATCTGCGCGTGCACTTCTCCACCGAAGACGGCATGGTCAAGGCCGTCGACGGGCTGTCCTTCGACATCGAGAAGGGCAAGACGCTCGGCATCGTCGGCGAGTCCGGTTCCGGCAAGTCCGTCACCAACCTGACCATCCTCGGCCTGCACCACCCCGACCACACCGAGATCGAGGGCGAGATCCTGCTCGACGGGCAGGATCTGCTGACCGCCTCGGAGCGTGAGCTGGAGCGGCTGCGCGGCAACAAGATGGCCATGATCTTCCAGGACTCGCTGGCCTCGCTCTCGCCGTACCACACCATCGGCAGGCAGATCGGCGAGACGTACCGCAAGCACACCGGCGCCTCCAAGCGGGAGTCCAGGGCGCGGGCCGTCGAGATGCTCACCAAGGTGGGCATCCCGCAGCCCGATCTGCGGGTGGACGACTATCCGCACCAGTTCTCCGGCGGCATGCGCCAGCGCGCGATGATCGCCATGGCGCTGGTCTGCGACCCGGAACTGCTGATCGCGGACGAGCCGACCACCGCGCTGGACGTCACCGTGCAGGCCCAGATCATGGACCTGCTCAAGGACCTCCAGCAGGAGACCGGCACCTCGATCATCTTCATCACCCACGACCTCGGCGTCATCGCCGACATCGCGGACGACGTGCTGGTGATGTACGGCGGCCGCTGCGTCGAGCGCGGTACGAAGAAGGAGGTGCTGCGGACGCCCCGGCACCCGTACACCTGGGGGCTGCTGGGTTCCATGCCGAGCCTGGACGGCCCGGTCGACGTGCCGCTGTCGCCGATCCCCGGCTCCCCGCCGAGCCTCCTCAACCCGCCGAGCGGCTGCCGCTTCCACCCCCGGTGCTCGTTCACCGAGCAGGTCGGCGGCGGGCGCTGCGCGAGCGAACAGCCGTCGCTGGAGCTCACCGCCGGACGCGGCGCCGCCTGCCACCTCACCGCCGAGCAGCGCGCCGAGTTCTTCGCAGACTTCGCCGGCACCCGGCCCAACTGACGTACAAGAGACGGGACTTCCCCACCATGAGCAGCAAAGATCCCCTCCTGGAAGTCTCCGGACTCACCAAGCACTTCCCGATCAAGGGCGGCTTCCCGATCCGGCGGACGGTCGGCGCGGTCCAGGCCGTCGACGGGCTGGACTTCAGCGTGGCCGAGGGCGAGAGCCTGGGCCTGGTCGGCGAGTCCGGCTGCGGCAAGTCGACCACGGGCCGGCTGATCACCCGGCTCCTGGAGCCGACGGCGGGCACGATCTCGTACCGCGGGCAGGACATCACCCATGCCACGCGCAAGGAGCTGGCCCCGGTCCGCTCCGAGATCCAGATGATCTTCCAGGACCCGTACGCCTCACTGAACCCGCGGCAGACCGTCGGCAAGATCATCACCGCGCCGATGGAGATCAACGACATCAACCCCGCCGGCGGCCGTGAGGCGCGGGTGCGGGAGCTGCTGGAGACCGTCGGGCTCAACCCGGAGCACTACAACCGCTTCCCGCACGAGTTCTCCGGCGGTCAGCGCCAGCGCATCGGGGTGGCCCGCGCCCTTGCCCTGGAGCCGAAGCTGATCGTGGCCGACGAGCCGGTCTCGGCGCTGGACGTGTCGATCCAGGCGCAGGTGGTGAACCTGCTGCAGAAGCTGCAGAAGGAACTCGGCATCGCGTTCCTGTTCATCGCCCACGACCTGGCGATCGTGCGTCACTTCTCGCAGCGCGTCGCGGTCATGTACCTCGGCAAGATCGTGGAGATCGCCGACCGCGAGGACCTGTACGGCAACCCGCGTCACCCGTACACCCGGGCGCTGCTCTCGGCCGTGCCCGAGGCGACCGCCGACGACACCCCGGCCCGGGAGCGCATCCGCCTGTCCGGTGACGTGCCGTCCCCGGTCAACCCTCCGTCGGGCTGCCGCTTCCGTACGCGGTGCTGGAAGGCCACGGACAAGTGCGCGAGCGAGGCCCCGCCGCTGGTGCGGGTGGAGGGCAGCCGGGAAGGCCATCTGACGGCCTGCCACTACCCGGAGGACACGCAGACCGTCCCGGCCGTCCCGAAGGCCCGTGACGCCTCTTCGGGGCCGAAGCTCGACAAGACCGCCGAAGACCCCGAGGCCGGGGCCTGACGCCCCTGCCCCGGCCTCCGGGACGCCCCGCGGACAGGGACCCGATCGGTCCGTGGACGCGGGGCTCCCCGATCCCGAGGAACCGAGCACGTGAGCCCATTGACCCGAGCCACCTGCGCGCCGGTTCCGGGAAAAGGAAGAAGCGCCCGGAACCGATCGGTTCCGGGCGCTTCCGCGTCATACGAGACGTGTCACACGGGCCGTCCTACGAAGCCGCGCCGACCACGTCCTTCTCCTCGGCGAAGTGGCAGGCCGACTCGTGCGCCGCGGGGCTGTCCGAGCCCTTGAAGCGCTCGGGAACGGCCAGCAGCGGCAGCTCCGTGGAGCACTTGTCCTGGGCCTTCCAGCAACGGGTACGGAAGCGGCAGCCCGACGGCGGGTTCGCCGGCGACGGGACGTCACCGGTCAGGATGATCCGCTCGCCGCGCTCACGGGCCTCGGGGTCCGGGACCGGGACCGCCGACAGCAGCGCCTGGGTGTAGGGGTGCGTCGGGTGGTCGTAGATCTCCTCGTCCGTACCGATCTCGGCCATCTTGCCGAGGTACATCACACCGACCCGGTCGGAGATGTGCCGGACGATCGACAGGTCGTGCGCGATGAAGACATAGGAGAGGTTGAACTCGTCCTGGAGCTTCTCCATCAGGTTGATGACCTGCGCCTGCACCGACACGTCGAGCGCGGAGACCGGCTCGTCGCAGATGATGATCTCCGGGTTGAGCGCGAGGCCGCGGGCGATGCCGATGCGCTGGCGCTGGCCGCCGGAGAACTGGTGCGGATAGCGGTTGATGTACTCCGGGTTGAGGCCGACGACGTCCAGCAGCTCCTGGACCTTGGCCCGCCGGTCACCCTTCGGGGCCACCTCGGGGTGGATGTCGAAGGGCTCGCCGATGATGTCGCCGACCGTCATGCGCGGGTTCAGCGAGGTGTACGGGTCCTGGAACACCATCTGGATGTTCCGGCGGACCGCCTTCAGCGCGCGGCCGGACAGCCGGGTGATGTCCTGGCCCTTGTAGAAGACCTCGCCGGAGGTGGCCGTCTCCAGCGCCATCAGCAGGCGCGCGACCGTGGACTTGCCACAGCCGGACTCGCCGACGATGCCGAGCGTCTCGCCCTGGTAGAGGTCGAAGGAGACCCCGTCCACGGCCTTGACCGCGCCGACCTGGCGCTTGAAGAGGATGCCCTGGCTCAGCGGGAAGTGCTTGACCAGATTGCGCACCTGGAGGATCGGCTCGCCGCGCTCCACCGGGGCTTCGATGGCAGCGACCGCGGCCGTCTCGTCCTTGGCGTCGACCGCCACGACATCGGTGACGTTCGGGGTGGCGTCCATGGAACCGTCCGTCTTGTCGTGCTCAGCCATGGATCGTCTCCTTCCAGAAGTGGCAGGCGCTGCCGCGTCCGGGCAGTTCGCTGCCGTCCTGCTCGGAGACCGGCACCAGGGCCGGAATCTCCGTGCGGCAGATGTCCTCCGCCTTGGGGCAGCGGGGGTTGAAGGCGCAGCCGGACGGAATCTTGAGCAGGTTGGGCGGCAGGCCCTTGATCGCGTAGAGCTCCTGGCCCTTCTGGTCGAGCCGCGGGATCGAGTCGAGCAGGCCGCGGGTGTACGGGTGCGCGGGCCGCTTGTAGAGCTCGTGCACCGGTGCCGTCTCGACGATCCGGCCGGCGTACATGACCGCGATCTTGTCCGCGACGTCGGCGACGACGCCGAGGTCGTGGGTGATCAGGATCAGACCCATGTTGAACTCGGTCTGGAGCTCCTTGAGCAGGTCCATGACCTGGGCCTGGACCGTCACGTCGAGCGCGGTGGTCGGCTCGTCCGCGATGATCAGGTCCGGCTCCAGCGCCAGTGCCATGGCGATCATGATGCGCTGGCGCATACCGCCGGAGAACTGGTGCGGATAGTCGCTGACCCGCTGCTTGGCGGCGGGGATCTTGACCCGCTCCATCAGCTCGATGGCCTTGAGCTTGGCTTCCTTCTTGGAGAGTCCCTGGTGGACACGGAACATCTCGCCGAGCTGGTAGCCGACCGAGAGCACGGGGTTGAGCGAGGAGAGCGCGTCCTGGAAGATCATCGCGATCTTCTGGCCGCGGATCTTCCGCCGCTCCTCGTTGCTCATGGTGAGCATGTCCTGGCCGCGGTACAGGATCTGGCCCTGCGGGATCTTGCCGGGCGGCATGTCGAGAATGCCCATGATCGCCTGAGCGGTCACGGACTTGCCGGAACCGGACTCACCGAGCACGGCCAGGGTCTCGCCCGAGTCCACGCGGTAGTTCACGCCGTTGACGGCCTTGGCGACACCGTCACGCGTGTGGAACTCCACGTGCAGGTCGCGCACTTCGAGGAGCGGTGCGTCGTCCGACCCCCCGGCGCGGGGCGCCGGGATGTCTGCTGTCTTGTCCATGATGGTCACGTCGTACGCCCTCCTCAGCGCAGCTTCGGGTCGAGGGCGTCGCGTACCGCGTCGCCGAGCATGATGAACGCGAAGACCGTGAGGCTGAGCATTCCTGCCGGGAACAGCAGCGCATGCGGGTTGTCCCGGATGGCCTGGCTGCCCTCGGCGATGTCGATGCCCCACGAGATCGTCGGGTCCGCGAGCCCGAGCCCGAGGAACGAGAGCGTCGCCTCGGCCGAGATGTACCCGCCGAGCGCGATGGTGGCCACGACGATCGTCGGGGCGAGCGCGTTCGGCAGTACGTGCCGGAAGAGGATCCGCGAGGTGCCGGCGCCGAGCGCGCGTGCCGCCGTCACGTAGTCCGCCTGCTTGGCGGTGATGACGGAGGACCGCATCACACGGCAGATCGAGGTCCAGCCCAGGAAGGCCAGGGCCAGGATCACCACGTACACCTTGCGGTCGGTGAAGGCGTTCAGGACGACCATCGCACCGAGCAGGAAGGGGATACCGAAGAAGATGTCGGTGATCCGGGAGATGACCGAGTCGAGCCAGCCGCCGAAGTAACCGGCGAGCATGCCCAGCAGGCCGCCGATCAGGGTGACCACGACGGTGACGCCGACGCCGACCATGATCGAGGCGCGGGTGCCGTAGATGACACGGGCGTAGATCGAACGTCCCTGACCGTCGTAACCGAACCAGTCGGGCTGGAAGAAGTGCGTCAGCTCCGGCTTGGTCAGGAAGTGGTTGGTCAGGTCGCCGTCGCGCGGGTCCGCACTGGTGAACAGCCCCGGGAACGCCGCGATGACCAGCAGGAGCAGCAGCAGGATCGAGGAGATCCAGAACATCGGGCGGTGACGCAGGTCGAACCACGCGTCGCCCCAGAGGCTGCGCGGCTTGTCCTGGGCCTTGCCGGTGGCGGCCGAGGGAGCGGCGGTGGCGTCCACCACCGCTTCGGTCTCGGTCTGGGTCTTGGTCGCGTCAGGCATAACGGATCCTCGGGTCCAGGACCGCGTACAGCAGGTCGACGAGCAGGTTGATCACAAGGATGACGAGGACGAAGACCGTGACAACGCCGACGATCGTCGAACCCTCGCGCTGCTGCAGCGCCTTGAAGAGCAGGTTCCCGACACCCTGGACGTTGAAGATGCCCTCGGTGACGACCGCGCCGCCGATGAATCCGCCGACGTCCGTACCGAGGAAGGTGACGACCGGGATCAGCGAGTTGCGCAGCAGGTGGACGCCGACGATGCGGCGCCGCGGCAGGCCCTTGGCCATGGCGGTGCGCATGTAGTCGGCGCGCAGGTTCTCCGCGAACGTCGTGCGGGTCAGCCGTGCCACGTACGCCATGGAGAGCATGGCGAGTACGAAGCCCGGCAGGAACAACTGCGTGAAGTCGGTGGAGTCCTGGACGTTCGGTGCCACCCAGCCGAGCTGGTCCGCGAGGACGAAGCGGGCGAGGTAGCCGAGCACGAACACCGGGATCGAGATGACGATCAGGGTGAAGATCAGCACGCCGGTGTCGGCGGCCTTGCCGGCCCGCAGGCCCGCCCAGGCGCCGAGCCCGATGCCGACGACGATCTCGATGAGCATCGCCACGGCGGTCAGCCGCAGCGTCACCGGGAAGGACTCGGACATCTCGTCGATGACCTCGCGGCCACCGAAGGTCTTGCCGAAGTCGCCCTGGAAGAGATTGCCCATGTAGTCGACGTACTGCTTCCACAGGGGCTGGTCGAGTCCGAACTCATGGCGCAACGACGCGACCTGTGCGGGGTCTGCCGCCTTGTCTCCCCACATCGCCCGGATTGGGTCGCCGGGAAGGATGTGGACCATGAGGAAAATAATCAGAGTGGTCCCGATGAATACCGGGATCATCTGGAGCAGTCGCCTTGCGACGTAGCGCCCCATCATGCCTCCATGCCGTGAGGGGTCGGCGATGGCCGTCTCAGAGTGGTCTCCGCCGCGGGGTGTGGGGGGAGAGCCCCGGGGCCTACGCCTACGGGCCGGTTCCGCCGCCCTCTGAGAGGAACGGCGGAACCGGCCGTCGGATCCCGATGGTTACTTCTTGGCCTTCACCTGGACGTCGGTGAAGATCGGGTCACCGTCCTGGCCGTAGACGATCTTGCCGTAGACGTTGTTGGACTGGCCCGAGTTGTTCTTGTAGAACCACAGCGGGATGGCCGGCATGTCGTTCTTCAGGAGCTGCTCGGCCTCCTGGTACATCTCGACGGTCTCGTCGAGCGTCTTGGCCTTGTCGGCCTTCGCCGCGAGGGCGTCGAACTCCTTGTTGGAGTAGCCCGAGGTGTTACCGGCGGCGGTGGTGCCGTACAGGTCGCGCATGAAGTTCGAGTTGACCGGGTAGTCGAGCACCCAGCCACCGCGGTACATGGACTTGACCTGCTTGTTGTCGCGGGCGTTCAGGTCCGCCTGGAAGTCCGGCTTGGAGTCGCCGACGCACTCGACGCCGGTGGCCTTGCGGATGCTGTTGCAGACCGCGTCGACCCACGGCTTGTGGGACTGGTCGGCGTTGAACTGGATCGAGATCTTGTTGCCCGGGACGCCGCCACCCTCCTTGATGAGGGCCTTGGCCTTGGCCGGGTCGTACTTCACGATGTCGCCGAGGGCGCCGGGCTTGTAGCCGAGCACACCGCGGGCGACGAACGAGTCGGCCGGGGTACGGGTGCCGTGCAGCACGGTCTTGGTGATCGTGTCACGGTCGATGGCCATCGACAGACCCTGGATGACCTTGGGGTCGATGTCCTTGAACTGCTTGGTGTAGAACGCCGGGACGATCGACTGCACCGCGGAGTACTCGGCGTCGATGGCACGGTCGCCGAGGTCCTGCTTGTAGCTGGTCAGCGACGTCGTCGGGATCTGCTCGATCCAGTCGAGGTTGTCCGAGCGCAGGTCGGAGTAGGCGGCGTCGGCGGTGGTGTAGTTCTTGAAGTCGATGCCACCGTTCTTGGCCTTGTTCGGGCCCTGGTAACCGTCGAACTTCCGGACCTTGATCAGCTTCTTGTGGTCCCACGAGACGAACTTGTAGGGGCCGTTGCCGATCGGCTTCTGGCCGGCGGCGGCCGGGTCCTTGAAGAAGGACTCGGGCAGCGGCGCCCAGACGTCGTAACCCAGCTTGTACGCGAAGTACGAGACCGGGCCGGTCAGGGTGATGGTGAAGGTGTTCTCGTCGACGACCTTCAGACCGGACATCTTGTCGGCCTTCGGCTTGCCCTTCGCCGGGTGGACGTCCTCGTAGCCCTTGATGTCCTGGAACCAGCTGGAGTTGGTCTGGTTGTTCTTGACGTTGGCCGACCAGTTCCAGGAGTCCACGTAGGACTTGGAGGTGACCGTGGTGCCGTCGTGGAACTTCCAGCCCGGCTTGAGCTTGACGGTCCACACGGACGAGTCGGCGTTGGGCGTCACGGACTCGGCGTTGACGTACGTGAGCTTGCCGGTGCCGGGCTCGTAGTCGACCAGGCCGGAGAAGATGGTGCGCAGGACACGGCTGCCCTGGCTCTCCTTGGCGTTGGCCGGCTGCAGCGGGTTCTGCGGCTCACCGAGCTGGGCGGTCAGGATCCCGTTCGGGTCCGCCTTGCCCGACTTCATGCCGCTGTCGCTGTCCTTGTCGCCACCACCACAGGCGGTCGCAGCCAGGGCGATGATGGCCGCTCCCGCGACCCACTTGGCGCTCTTGGCACCACGCATGGGTTTTCCTCCTCATGAGTCCACTTTTGACTACAAGAAGGGCACTGGAGTGATACACCGACACCCCTGACGGCGATCGTTCAGTGCCCCTAGTGTGCTCGTGAGTCGGCACTCCCCACAGTGCGTGACCCATTGACCCGAGCTCAACGGAGCCAACTATTAAGTACGACCGGGCTGTAAACCACACTTAAGGGGTCTCGTTTTGACAACATCGAGGAAGCTCGATTGCCCGAAATCCGGACAAAGTGATCTCAGACAGACACGCTCGAAACGGACCGTTAACGCAGCTTTCGGAGAGCGACGATCGATATGCGGACGGATCACCGAAGAAAACCACTGGACAGGCGCCTGATCGTCCCTCTTGACAACGAGCCTTCTGTTCCACGCGGTTGCTGAAGCAACACCGGATGCGAGTCCGGCTGCGAAACCGTGCGCCCGGACGACCCCCGGACCCTCGCACGACGGGGCCCGGCTCCCCGTCAACTGACGGAGGGCCGGGCCCCGTTGCTCATTCGGGCGCGCCCGGCGCCCGGAGCCGGATCAGCGCTTGGCGCGCGACGCGGCGCGACCGCGCTCCTTCTGGTCGAGGACGACCTTGCGGATACGGACCGTCTCCGGGGTCACCTCGATGCACTCGTCCTCGCGGCAGAACTCCAGGGACTGCTCCAGGGAGAGCTTGCGGGCCGGCACCACGTTCTCCGTGGTGTCGGCGGAAGCCGCACGCATGTTGGTGAGCTTCTTCTCCTTGGTGATGTTCACGTCCATGTCGTCGGCGCGGGAGTTCTCGCCGATGATCATGCCCTCGTAGACCTCGGTGCCGGCCTCGGTGAAGATGACACCGCGCTCCTGGAGGTTGACCATGGCGAACGGCGTCACGGAACCCGCGCGGTCGGCGACCAGCGAGCCGTTGTGACGGGTGCGCAGCTCGCCGAACCACGGCTCGTGGCCCTCGAAGATGGAGTGCGCGATGCCCGTGCCGCGGGTCTGCGTCAGGAACTCCGTACGGAAGCCGATGAGGCCGCGGGACGGAACGATCCACTCCATGCGGACCCAGCCCGAACCGTGGTTCGTCATGGTCTCCATGCGGCCCTTGCGGGTCGCCATCAGCTGGGTGATCGCGCCGAGGTGCTCCTCGGGGGAGTCGATCGTCATGCGCTCGATCGGCTCGTGCGTCTTGCCGTCGATCTGCTTGGTGACGACCTCCGGCTTGCCGACCGTGAGCTCGAAGCCCTCGCGGCGCATCTGCTCGACGAGGATGGCCAGCGCGAGCTCACCGCGGCCCTGGACCTCCCAGGCGTCGGGGCGCTCGGTGTCCAGGACGCGGAGCGAGACGTTACCGATCAGCTCGCGGTCCAGGCGGTCCTTCACCTGGCGGGCGGTGACCTTGTGGCCCTTGCCGCCCTTGCCGACCAGCGGCGAGGTGTTGGTACCGATGGTCATCGAGATGGCCGGCTCGTCGACCGTGATCAGCGGCAGCGCGATCGGGTTCTCGGGGTCGGCCAGGGTCTCACCGATCATGATGTCCGGGATACCGGCGATGGCGCAGATGTCACCCGGGCCCGCCTTCTCGGCCGGCTTGCGGGTGAGCGCCTCGGTCATCAGGAGCTCGGTGATGCGGACGTTGGACATCGTGCCGTCGCGCTTGATCCAGGTGACGGTCTGGCCCTTGCGCAGCTCGCCCTGCTCGACGCGGCAGAGCGCGATACGGCCGAGGAAGTTGTCGGCGTCCAGGTTGGTGACGTGGGCCTGGAGCGGGGCGTCCTCGTCGTACTCCGGGGCCGGGACGTGCGCCAGGACCGTGGAGAAGAACGGCTCCAGGTTGTCGCTGTCGGCCGGGACGGTGCCGTCCTCCGGCTTGGTCAGCGAGGCGACGCCGTCACGGGCGCAGGCGTAGACGATCGGGAACTCGATCTGGTCCTCGTCCGCGTCCAGGTCCAGGAAGAGGTCGTACGTCTCGTCGACGACCTCGGCGATCCGGGAGTCGGGGCGGTCCGTCTTGTTGATGCAGAGGATGACCGGCATCTTCGCGGCGAGCGCCTTGCGCAGCACGAAGCGGGTCTGCGGAAGCGGGCCCTCGGAGGCGTCGACCAGGAGCACGACCGCGTCCACCATCGACAGACCGCGCTCGACCTCGCCGCCGAAGTCGGCGTGGCCGGGGGTGTCGATGATGTTGATCGTGATCGGGTCCCCGCCGTCCTTGGGGTGATACTTCACCGCCGTGTTCTTGGCGAGGATCGTGATGCCCTTCTCACGCTCCAGGTCGTTCGAGTCCATCATGCGTTCGTCGAGGTTCTCGGCGGCGTGCGCGGCGAAGGCGCCGGCCTGCCTGAGCATGGCGTCGACCAGCGTGGTCTTGCCGTGGTCGACGTGGGCGACGATGGCTACGTTACGGATGTCGTGGCGCGTGGGCATGGGTGGCTTGCGCTTCTCTCGGATCGTGGGATCAGGCGTCTAAGTCGGTCTCAAGTCCTCGTACGCCCGCCGGGCGGACACGCCACGGCTCGTCCAATGGTACGGGGCTGGCGCCGCAGCGGCTTCCCCGGCAAGATTTACCGGCCTCGCGACAGGCCTCCTCCCGGGTGCGCCGAGCCGGCGCGGACGGCGGTCGCACCGGGCACCGACGAGCACGGCCGCGTCGGTGGGAGTGCGCGTCCGCCCCGTGTTCGCGTTCCCGCGTCCGCCTCGCGTTTCCGCCCGGGTGGCCGGTTCTTCCGGTGGATTTCACCGGTGGCACCGGGCCCGGCAGGCGGCGGAGGCGGACGCGGATCGCGCGGCTCCGGAGGTGGGGCTCCGAAGCGGAATCTCCGAGAGAACCGGAGTAGGGGCTCCGGGGTGGGGGCTCGGAGGTGGGGGGATTGAGCGGCCACCCGAGTCCACGGGCAGAAGCGACCTTGCCCGCCGGGCAATCCGGCGGGCAAGGGATTTGAGCCAGTTCTGAGCTTCCGGCGCTGTTCTGACCTGCTGGTTCTTCTCCGCTACCGCAGCTTCTCGTCCGCCGTGTGCCTCTGCTGGTTCGCCGGGGCTCCGGCGGCCCGCGAGGACTTGAATCCGATGTCCTGGTAGCGGGGTGCCCCGAATCCGAAGGCGCCGACGTTCACCAGCTTCTTGTCCGCCGCCACGAGCTGCGGGCGCTGGTAGAGCGGAATCGATGCTGCGGCGGCCCAGATCCGGGCGTCGGCCTGCTTCATCAGATCCCGGGCGGCGCCCTCGTCCAGCTCCGAGATCGCCCGGTCGAAGAGCTGGTCGATGTGGTCCGTGCCGACGCGGGTGTAGTTCTGCTCGACCAGCAGCGAGCCGTCGGTGGCGGGCACCGGCTTGGCGAAGATCGGACGGTTGTCGGTCGCCGGGTAGGCGGTCGCGGGCCAGGAGTACAGGGCCAGGTCGTAGTTGCCGGAGGCGATGTGGTCGTTGAAGTAGCTCTCGTCGGGGACCTTGGTGATCTCCGCACGGATGCCGACCGAATCGAGCATCGCCGCGATCTTGTCCCCGACGCTGCGCAGCGGCGCCGACCCGGGACCGGACGGCAGGACGAAGCGCAGGGTCAGCGGCTTGCCGTCCTTGCCGAGCGGCCCGCGGCGTCCGTCGGCTCCCCGGGCGGGGGCCGCGGTGCCCGCGGGGGCGTACGCACCGGCGGCGCCGTCCGGCCGCTGGTCCTGGGCGGACATCCGGGAGGGGACGTCCTTTGACGTGCCGGACTCGGAGAGGTGTCCGGCCTGGCGCAGCAGGGCGGAGCTGTGGAACGCGGCGGCGGGGGCGGGGGCGAGTACGTGGGTGGTGGCGGCGCCGCCCGCCGGGTCGCCGTCGCCGGGCTCGCCGTCGGCGCCGGTGATGTGCAGGCCGTCGTCGGAGGCGGGCTCGCGCCGGTCCGCGCCGTCGCCGGACTTGTCGTCCGTGCTGCCCGCCTTCCCGGCCGTCGCGCCCGTCCCCTTCTTCTCCTCGTCCTTACCGCCCTTCTTCTCCTCGTCCTTACCGCCCTTCTTCTCCTCGTCCTTACTGCTCTTCTTGCCGGCCTCGCTGCCCGCCTCGGTGCCGTCCGACTTGCTGACCGCGCCCTCCGGCGTCCAGCCCGCGTCGGCCAGCAGCGCCTGCGCCTCCTCGGTGTCCTGGCCGCCGAGGAGGTCGCTGTTGTCCTCGTACGCGGGTTGTCCGGCCAGGGCCAGGTGGCTGCCGAGCGGCCGGGCGGGCAGGCCGAGCGGCCCCAGCACGGTGTCGACGAGCTCCTGGCGGTTCAGGGCACGGGCGACCGCGCGGCGCACCCGGTCGTCGGCGAGCGGCCCGGACTCGCCGTTCAGCGCGAGCTGGGTGTAGGCGGGCTCCAGCGACTTGCGCACCACGTAGGCGCTCAGCCCGCCCTGCTCGGCGGCGTACGCCTCGGCGGCGGCCCGGCTCTTCTCCCTGGCCGCCTGCGCGGCGGCCGCCTCCTCGGCGTTCGAGCCGTGTGCCACGGCCCAGGAGCGCAGGGCGGCGGCCGGATCGCTCGCGGCGCCGGGCCCCTGGGCGAGCGGCTGCCCGTTCGCGCCCTTGCCGCCGGTCGCCTGCGCGATCCGGTGCGCCGCCGCGGCGTCGATGTCGGCCACGTCGACCTTGCCCGCGGCCAGCGCCTCGGTCCGGTCCTGCGGCGCGACGGCCCGGAAGACCAGCGAGTCGAGCTTGGCCGGGCTGCCCCACCAGCGCGGGTTGCGGACGAGGGTGACCTCGCCCGTCTTCTTGTCCACCCCGCCCAGCCGGAAGGGGCCGGCGGTGGCCTTGAGGGTGGTCCGGGCTCCGTCGTTGAAGGCGTCCGGGGAGCCGGTCACCTCCTTCGGGTACAGCGGGGAGAACAGCGAGCGCCAGTCCGCGTACGGCTTGGCGAAGGTGACCCGTACCTCCCGCTCGCCGGCGCCGCGCTCGATCTTCTCGATGCGGTCGTAACCGGCGTTGCGGGCGGTCCAGAACGCCGAGTCCCTGCCGCTCAGCGCCCGCCACTGGGCGGCGAAGTCGGACGCCCCGATCTGCCGTCCGTCGCTCCACACCGCCTGCTGGTCGAGCCGGTAGAGCACCACCTGCCTGGGCTCGCTCTCGACCACCTTCGCGGACTCCAGGTAGTCCGGGTTCAGCTGCGGTCTGCCGCCGGCGTCCAGCGGGAAGAGCGTCGGCAGCAGGGCGCCGGTGATCCGGGTGGTGGAGCTGTCGGCGTCCGCCTGGAAGGCGTTGAGGGTGGCGGGCACGGAGTCGATCGCCCAGTCGACCGTGCCGCCCTCGGCGACCAGGTCACGGCCGGTGACCGCGATGTCCTGGGGGGAGGTCCCGGCGGCCGGGCCGCCGTCGCCGGAGCTGCAGCCCGCCAGCACGGGGAGCGTCAGCACACCCGCCGTGAGGAGCGCGAGGGAGCGGCGCTTTCGGGCCGTCCCCCGCGGGACGCCGACGTGGGACATGGCTGATACCTCCGGGGCCGGCCCGACCCACCCATCAGCGGGTGTGCCAGATTGTGCGTTTTGGTGGCATTTGCAGTTGATCACACTGCTTCCGTCCATCCACTGAAGGCGCCCCCGCGCGAGAGACGGCGCAGACACGGCGCGACCGGCCCCGAACCTCACCCTCGCGGCGCAACGGCCCCGGCTGCCGCGCCGCACGAGCGATGTGCAGGACACCGTGCAGGTTGCCTGTCTTCCCGCTGGATGGTCTTGCCCGTCGCGCGGCGCGCGATCTAGGGTGAATGCGCTTTCAGAAGAGGGTCGGCACATGCAGCAGCAGGTGCTTCGGTACAGAAGAAGAAGCGGACGGTCGGTCGAGTGAGCGCCCCAACGGTGTACGACGTCGCCGAGCGGTCGGGCGTCTCCATTGCCACGGTCTCGCGGGTCTACCGCACCCCCGATTCGGTACGCGCCCAGACCCGTGAGCGGGTCCTCGAAGCCGCCCGCCAGCTCGGTTACGTACCCAGTGGGAACGCCCGGGGCCTGGCCAGCCGGACCACCGGCGTGCTCGGTCTCTGCTTCCCCGACATGGCCGACCCCGACGCCGAGGCCGACGCGGAGGCGGACAGCGACGCCGACGACGCGGTGATGCTCTACTCCGACCAGATCATCCGCGGCATGGAGCGGGCGGCGCGCCGGCACGGTTACGCGCTGCTGATCGCCGCCTCGCTGGAGGGCGGACCGGAGAGCGTCGCGAAGGTCGCGGGGCGGGTCGACGGTTTCGCCGTGCTGGCGCAGACCGTGCCGACCGAGGACCTCGAAGTGATATCGCGCCGGCTCCCGGTGGTGATGATCGCCGGCCCCCGCGAGATCGACCACCTCGACCACATCGTCGTCGCGAACGCCGACGGCGAGCGCGAACTGGCCCGCCACCTGATCGAGGACCACGGGCTGCGCAGGCTCGCCTTCGTCGGCGGCGAGGTCGAGTCGCCGGACGCCGAGGCGCGGTTCCACGGCTTCCGGCAGGCATGTCGCGACGCCGGGCTCCCGGTGCCGGACGAGCCCGATCTGCGGGCCGCGATGATGACGCAGGCCGAGGGCGCGCGGGCCGCGGAGGCCCTGCTCGACCGGCCCGGCGAACGGCCGCAGGGGGTGCTCTTCGCCAACGACCAGATGGCGGTCGGCGCGCTGCGCGCACTGGAGCGGCGCGGGGTGCGGGTGCCCGAGGACATCGCGGTGACCGGCTTCGACGGGATTCCGCTGAGCCGGATCGTCCAGCCGCCGCTGACGACCGTGCGCCAGCCGATCCGCCGGCTCGGCGAGCAGGCGGTGGAGCTGCTGGTGCAGCGGCTGCGCGACAGCGGCGGCGAGCCGGTGTCGCGCATGCTTCCCGTCTCCCTGATCCGGCGCGCCAGCTGCGGCTGCGGCTGACGGGGGGCCGGCCCGTCCGCGCCGGCCCCGTACCGCCTCTCAGGCCCGGCCCAGCCGCTCCATGAAGAACCGCTGCCGGGCCGCCCGGAGCTCCGCCACCTCCGCCGCCGTGCCCTCGTACTCGAAGTGCCCCGCGTTCAGCACCAGCAGCTCGTGCTCACCGGCCAGCGCGTTGTGCACGGCGAACTGCCCCGGCGGCGGCACCGAGGGGTCGAAGAGCGCCGCGGCCACCAGCGTGGGCGTCTCCAGCCGCGTCGCGGCCGTGGCGGCGTCGAAGTACGGCAGCACCTCGGTGACCTCGGGGTGGCCGAGGCGGTACTCCCGCACCGCCTCCCCGCTGCCGATGCACGGCAGGGTGAGCCGGAGCGGGTGGTTGCCGAAGGTGGGCACCGTCAGCTGACCGGCCCCGAAACGGTCGTCCCAGGGCAGCGCCAGCGCGCCGAGCCCGCCGCCGAAGCTCTCCCCGTGGTACCCGAGCCCCGGGCCGCCCTCCCCCGGCGCCAGTTCCGGCACCAGTTCGCACAGCGCCGACGCCGCGCACCACAGGTCCGCCACGCAGTCGCCGATGACATAGGTGTCGCGCGACTCGATGCCGTGCAGCACATGCGCGGCGGACACGTCCGGGATGCCCGGGTGCAGTCCGCGCGACTTCATGCCCCGTACGCACGGCAGGATCGCGGCGGCCCGGGGAAGCGGCAGCGGCACGTCGGGGCCCGGCCCCTCGCGGCCGCCGTAGCCGTGTCCGATGACGAATCCGTACTCCGCCGGCCCCTCGACGGGCAGTGCCACCCAGCCTCCGAGCCGCACCCCGCCCACCGAGGTGAAGGTCACACCGTGGATCCGTACCCCGTCGCGCTCCTCCTCCGGTGGCCCGAGCTCCGGCTCCGTGGCGACCTTGCGGGCCTCCTCGTAGCGGCCCTGCCAGAAGGCGTCGAAGTCGTCCGGAGCGGCGGGAGCGGGAACGTCCAGCAGATCCTGGAGCGTGCGCCCGTACGCGGGGTCGAAGGGGAAATCGTGTTCGAACGAAGCCATGGCCCCGACCGTATCGGCCCCGTCCGCAGCGGTACAGGCCGTTGATCATGGAGCCCTGAGCGAAATCGGTCACATCATCCACAATTTCGCAAACAACACACTTACCGTGCCAAGTTGAACATTCAGATGTCCAGCACGTTGCACGAGTGTGACCTAGCACCCTCTTGCGGATTCCTGAATCTCTGCCGCAGAGTGATGTATGCGCTTACAGGCAGCGCATACATCCGGATTGCTCGAGGAGGAGCCCTCCATGTCCCGCACCGCCAGAAACGCCTCGATCGGTATCGCAGTCACGGCTGCGCTCACTCTCGGTCTCACCGCGTGCGGCAGCTCCGGAGGCGACGACGTCGCCGCGGACAAGAAGCAGACGCTCACCGTCTGGGCCATGGGGGCCGAGGGCGAGAAGCTCACGGATGTGGCCAAGGAGTACGAGAAGGCCAACCCGAACATCGACGTCAAGGTGACTCCGGTCGGCTGGGACGTCGCCCACCAGAAGCTGGTCTCCGCGGCCGCCGCCGGCACGCTGCCGGACGTGGCGCAGATGGGCGGCAGCTACATGGGCGAGTTCGCCGAGCTCGGTGTGCTGGAGCCGGTCGACACCAAGGTCTTCGACGAGAAGGACTTCTTCCCGGCCGGCTGGGAGCAGGGCGAGGTCGACGGCAAGGCGTACGGCGTGCCGTGGTACGTCGACACCCGCGTCCTCTACTACCGCACCGACCTGGCCGAGAAGGCCGGCATCACCGAGGCTCCGACCAACTGGAAGGAGATGAAGGACCTCGCCACGGCCTACCAGGAGAAGGCCGGAACCAAGTGGGGCCTGTCCATCCAGCCCAGCGGTCTGGACACGGTGCAGAACTTCTACTCCTTCCTGTACTCGGCCGGCGGCGAGATCATCAACGACAAGGGCGAGGTCGTCATCGACAGCCCCGAGGCCGTCAAGGCGCTCAAGGAGTACGGCTCGTACTTCGACAAGGGCCTCGCCAACAAGTCCGTGCAGCCCGGTTACGACGTGGTGAAGGACTTCGGCAACGGCCGCGTCCCGATGTTCTTCGGCGGCCCCTGGCACGTCACCCTGCTGAACGAGGGCCAGCCGCAGCTCAAGGGCAAGTGGGCGGTGGCCAACGTGCCCGCCGACAAGTCCTCCGTCTCCATGGCCGGCGGTTCCTCCCTGGTGATCTCCAAGGACAGCAAGCACAAGGCCGCCGCCACCGAGTTCATCAAGTACCTGACGGACACCAAGGGCCAGGCCGACTGGTACAAGCGCACCAAGGACCTGCCGGCCAACACCGCCGCCTGGACCTCCGGCGACCTCGCCGACGACGAAAACCTCCAGGTGTTCAAGAAGCAGATGGACACCGCCAAGTCGTCCCCGTCGCTGTCCAACTGGACCGAAATCACTGACAAGGTCGACCAGGCCATCGCCAAGGTGACCCAGGGCAAGGCGTCCGCCGAGGACGCGCTCAAGACGGCCCAGACCCAAATCGAAGGCCTCGTGAAGTAGGAGTCATGCGCACCATGACCTCAAAGGCCGCGCAGACGGCCAAGGTGCAGGCCGGGCCGGGGGCCTCCGGGTCCCCGGCCGCCGGGCCCGCGGGTCGCCGGCGCCGAGGCAAGTCCATGGGCGTGCAGAACCTGGCCGGCTGGCTGTTCTCCACTCCCTTCCTCGTCCTGTTCCTCGTCTTCATGGCGTTCCCGATCGTCGCGACGCTGGCGATGAGCTTCACCGACTTCGGGCTGCGCAATGTCACGAACCCGCTGGACGCGAACTTCGTCGGCTTCGAGAACTACGTCAATCTGTTCAGCGACGAAAAGTTCCTCAAGGCGCTGTTCAACACGGCGTACTTCGTGGTGATCGGCGTACCGCTGACGATCCTTCTCGGGCTGGTCGTCGCCGTACTGCTGAACAACGGCATCGACCGGGCGCGGACCTTCTTCCGCGTCGGCTTCTACGCCCCGGTGGTCACGAGCATCGTCGCCGTCGCCGTGGTCTGGCGGTTCGTGCTCGACCCGGTCGACGGGCTCGTCGCGGGGCTCTTCTCCGAACTGGGCCTCACCTCACCCGACTTCCTGGGCTCCGAGACGCTCGCCATGCCCTCATTGATCGCCATGGCGGTCTGGCGCAACCTCGGCACGGTCATGGTGCTCTTCATCGCGGGTCTGCAGGCCATCCCCACCGAGGTGCGGGAGGCCGCGCGGCTGGACGGTGCCAGTACCTGGCAGGAGTTCAGGGGCATCACCGTGCCCCTGCTGCGGCCCACGATGCTCTACGCGACAGTGATCACGACCATCGGTTACCTCAATGTCTTCGAGGAGCCGTTCGTGATGACCCAGGGCGGTCCCTCGGACTCCACGCTCACCGTCTCGCTGGACATGTACCGCGAGGGCTTCAACTTCTTCCACATGGGCTATGCGAGTGCCATGGCGTATGTCCTCTTCGTAGTGATCATGGGCATCACGGTGCTGCAGCTCCGACTGCTGAAGGACAACACGAAATGAGCGCCACCAGTGCACCGGGCGCCGTCTCGACGGCGCCGTCGAAAAAGCCCGGGGACACGCCGGCGTCCGAGCCGAAGAAGACCCGCAGCCTGCGGCGTCCCCTCGTCTACGTGCTGCTCTCGATCGGCCTGCTGATCATGTCGGCGCCGTTCCTGTGGATGGCCCTCTCGGCCTTCAAGACGCCGCAGGAGCTGTCGGCCAGCCCGCCCGTGTGGATCCCGACCGAGTGGACCCTGGAGAACTTCCGGGAGCTGCTCGACAAGCTCGATCTGCCGCTGTACTTCATGAACTCGGTGATCGTGGCGCTGCTGGTCACCGTCTCGAACCTGGTGTTCTGCTCGATGCTCGGCTACGCCCTGGCCAAGCTGAACTTCGTCGGCCGCAACAAGATCTTCGGCCTGGTCCTCGGCGCCCTGATGGTGCCCGGCAACCTGATGCTGCTGCCGCTGTTCGTGCTGATGAGCAAGCTCCAGCTGATCGACTCGTACGCCGCTCTGGTGCTGCCGTTCGCTGCCGGGGCCTTCGGGGTCTTCCTGATGCGGCAGTTCATGCAGTCGATCCCGGACGAGCTGCTGGAAGCGGCCCGGATGGACGGCGCCGGCGAGTGGTACATCTTCTGGCGCATCGTGATGCCGCTGGTGAAGCCCGCCCTGGCGACGCTGTCGATCTTCACGTTCCTGGGCTCCTGGAACAACTTCGTCTGGCCGCTCGTCGCGACCAACGACCCCGACAAGTACACCCTGCCGGTCGCACTGGCCACCTTCGCCACCGACCCCAACAAGGCGGGCGGCTCCAACGGCGTGCTGATGGCCGGTTCCCTGCTGGTCGTCCTGCCCGTCCTGGTCCTGTTCATCGCGCTCCAGCGGCACTTCACCCAGGGCATCGCCACGGCCGGCATGAAGTAGGGCCGGGCCCACCGAAACGTACGAGGCCACGGCCCCACAACCCGTCGGCCACACCCCTTCATCACCAGAAAGACAGTTTGCGATGACGCATACCCAGGTCCCGTTCCCCGAAGGCTTCCTGTGGGGCGCCTCCACGGCCGCCCACCAGATCGAGGGCAACAACATCAACTGCGACTGGTGGGTCAAGGAGCACGCCGCGGGCACCCACATCCAGGAGCCCAGCCTGGACGCCTGCGACAGCTACCACCGCTGGCACGAGGACATGGACGTGCTGGCCGGTCTGGGCTTCACCGACTACCGGTTCTCCATCGAATGGGCGCGCATCGAGCCGGTCGAGGGCACCTTCTCCCGGGCCGAGATCGCCCACTACCGCCGCATGGTCGAGGGCGCCATCGAGCGCGGCCTGCGCCCCATGATCACCCTGCACCACTTCACCGTGCCGCAGTGGTTCGAGGCGCGTGGCGGCTGGACCGCCGAGGGCGCGACCGAGCTCTTCGCCCGCTACGTCGCGGCCTGCGCGCCGGTGATCGCCGAGGGCGTCAGCCACGTCTGCACCATCAACGAGCCGAACATGATCGCCGTGATGGCCGGCCAGGCCAAGCGGGGCGACAACAGCTTCCCGCCCGCCGGACTGCCGACCCCCGACGACGAGACCACCGAGGCCGTCATCGCCGCGCACCACGCGGCCGTCGAGCAGGTCCGCGCGATCAACCCGGACATCAAGGTCGGCTGGACCATCGCCAACCAGGTCTACCAGGCCCTGCCCGGCGCCGATGAGGTCACCGCGGCCTACCGTCACCCCCGCGAGGACGTCTTCATCGAGGCCGCCCGCGGCGACGACTGGATCGGTGTGCAGTCCTACACCCGGACCAAGATCGGCACCGACGGCCCGATACCCACCCCCGAGGGCGCCGAGCGCACCCTCACGCAGTGGGAGTACTACCCCTCCGCGGTCGGCTACGCGCTGCGCCACACCGCCGAGGTGCTGGGCAACGGCATCCCGCTCATCGTGACCGAGAACGGCATCGCGACCGACGACGACAGCCGCCGCGTCGACTACTACACCGGCGCCCTCAACGAGGTCGCCTCCGCGATCCAGGACGGCCTGAACATCCAGGGCTACCTGGCCTGGAGCGCGCTCGACAACTACGAGTGGGGCTCCTACAAGCCCACCTTCGGCCTGATCGGCTGGGACCCGGAGACCTTCGAGCGTCTGCCCAAGCCGTCCGCCGTCTGGCTGGGCGAGATGGGCCGCACGCGGGCGCTGCCGCGCATCGCCGACTGACCTCGGCACCCCGGGCCGACGACCTCGGCTCCCCCCGACCGGGAGCGACCTGACAGCTCCCGCCCGTACGGGAACCGGCGACACCTGACGGACGCCGGTTCCCGTACAGCAGGGTCTTTTGGCCCTGTGCCCGCGTGCGGCGCCGTTCGTGTCCTGCCCTGCTCACGAGCGGCGGCGCACGCGGGTGCCGTACACAGCACGTAGTGGCGTACCGGCCCGGGGCGGAGCGCTCGGGGCCCGGCCCCGGCCCGGTACGCCGCTGCCCGGTTCCCGGTCCGCGCAGTTCCGGTCCGCTCAGTTCCGGTCCGCTCAGTTCCGGTCCGCGCAGTTCCGGCCGGCTCAGTTCCAGCCCGCACGGTACGCCGCCCAGTCGCCGTCCCTCGCGGCGAAGTCGACGTAGAGCGCGACCCCGACCCGGTCCGCCGGACAGGCCCCGGCCGTACGAAGGGCATCATGGCGCACCGCCCGGGAGCGGGGGCCGGGTCGCGGGTCACGGAGGGTGGACATAGCCTCACAAAGGTGATCCCGCTCGTGAGCCGTACCCGGATATCCGTACCGGGCCGGGCCCTTCTCGCTGCGCTGCTGACGGTGTGCTGGCTGGTCCTTCCCGCAGCGCCTGCCGTCCGCGCCGACGATCCCGTCCCGCTGTCCCGGGACGGGCAGATCACCGACAAGGTGGGGGCGCTCGGCGACCGCAGGGACGAGGTGCGCGCCGCACTCGACCGGCTGTACGAGGAGCGCCGCGTCCAGCTCTTCGTCGTGTACGTGCGGGACTTCTCCGGACGGTCCGCGCAGAGCTGGGCCGATGCGACGGCCGACCGCAACGGCCTCGGCCGCGACGACGTCCTGCTCGCCGTCGCCACCCACGACCGGCAGTACGCGTACACCGTCGAGCAGGGCTCCCGGCTCACCGACGCACAACTCGCCGACGTGGGGCGCACGGCGATCGAGCCCGCGCTCCGGGAGAACGACTGGGCCGGTGCGGCAATCGGCGCGGCGAACGGCTACTCCGCCGTGCTGACCGGCAAGGCCGTCCCCACTCCGAACATCACCCCCGGTGTCGCCGATCCCGGAACCGGCGGCTCCGGCGGGACGAGCTCCGGGGACCTGATCCTTCCGTTGGTCGTCGTGGGCGGGGCGGCAGCGGCGGCCGGCTATGCGTACACCCGGCGCAGGCGGCGCGCCACGACCCGTACCACGCCCGGCGCGCAGGGCTGGGGGCCCGCTTCCGCCGGGCCGGGCGGCTCGCCCGCGCCGACTCCGCTGCCGGAGCTGGACGCCCGCGCGAAGGAGGCGCTGGTGGAGACGGACGACGCGGTCCGCACCAGTGAGGAGGAACTGGGGTTCGCCACCGCGCAGTTCGGCGAGGAGGCGACGGCCCCGTTCGCCCAGGCCCTCGGGTACGCGAAGGGCGAGCTGACGGCCGCGTTCCGGCTTCGCCAGCAGCTGGACGACGCCTTTCCCGAGGACGACGCGGACAGGCGCCGGATGCTGGACGAGATCATCGGCCGCTGCACGGGCGCGAGCTCCCGCCTGGACGCCGTTTCCGAGGACTTCGACCGGCTGCGCGCCCTGGAGCGCGACGCCCCGCAGGCCCTGGCCACCGCCGAGGCGGCGTTCCGGGCGCTGGCCGGGCGGGTGTCCGCGGCCGAGGCCGCCCTGGCCGCGATGCGCGAACGGTACGCGCGCTCCGCGTCCGTGTCCGCCGCCGGTGACATCGAGCAGGCCAAGGACCGGCTGCTGTTCGCCACGTCGAGCCTGAACCGGGCCCGGCAGTCGGTGGACGGCGCGGACCACTCGGCGGCGGCGGTGTACATCCGGGCCACCGAGGGCGCCGTAGACCAGGCGACCACCCTCGTCGACGCCGTGGACCGGCGGACCCGGGAACTCGCGGAGGCGGCGGACCGGCTGCCCGGTGCCCTCACCGAGACGGAGACCGACCTGGCCGACGCGGGCGGGCTGCTCGAAGGCACCGGCGAGGGTGCGCCGACCGCGGATCTGCGGGGCCGGATCGCCCGCGCGCAGTCGGTGCTCGGCGATGTGCGGGAAGAGGTGCGGGCCGGTCCGTACGACCCGATCGACGCGCTGCGCCGGGTGGAGGAGGCGGACGCGGCGCTCGACGCGGCGCTGGCCGGCGTCCGCGAGCGGGAAGAGGGCGACCGGCGGGCGCTCTCCCTCCTGGACGGGGCGATGCTCACCGCCCGTTCGGCGATCGCCGCCGCGGCCGACTACATCTCCACGAACCGGGGGGCGGTGGGCAGCCAGGCCCGGACCCGCCTGGCGGAGGCCCAGCGGCGGCTGGAGCGGTCCCGCGAGCTGGCCGGGGCCGGGGATCCGCAGGGCGCGCTGGCCGAGGCGCAGCAGGCGGACTCGCTGGCGGGCCTGGCCCGGAGCCTGGCCGAGCAGGACGTGCGGTCGTACGGGAGCGGTCCGGGCGGCACCCGGGCAGGGGGCGGCGGGACGGGCGGCGCGGTGCTCGGCGGGATCATCCTCGGCGGGCTGCTGGGCGGGGGCGGTCGGGGTGGCGGGGGTTACGGAGGCGGGTTCGGCGGCGGGGGCGGCGGGCCCGGCAGCTTCGGCGGCGGGGGCACGCGCGGCCGGCGCGGTGGCGGCGGCCGTTTCTGAGCCACCGGCACGGGCACCGGCCCAAGGCTTCATCCACAGGGAACGCATACGGAAATCCACCCGGAGAACCGCACGCGTACAGGGAGAGACAAGGAGAGGTCCATGACCAAGCAGACCATTCTCGGCCGTGTCACCCAGCTGGCGAAGGCCAACATCAACGCGCTGCTCGATCAGGCCGAGGATCCGCAGAAGATGCTGGACCAGCTGATCCGCGAGTACACGGCCAACATTTCGGAGGCCGAGCAGGCGGTCGCCGCGACCATCGGCAATCTGCGGCTGATGGAGCAGGACCACCAGGAGGACGTGGAGGCGGCGAAGGAGTGGGGCGGCAAGGCGCTCGCCGCGAGCCGCAAGGCCGACGAGCTGCGGGCGGCCGGGTCGGGCGCGGAGGCGGACAAGTTCGACAACCTGGCCAAGGTCGCGCTCGGCCGTCAGCTCCGGTCGGAGAAGGAGGCGAGTACGGCGGAGCCGGTCATCGCCGCGCAGACCGAGGTGGTGGACCGGCTGAAGTCCGGCCTGGACCAGATGAAGAGCAAACTGTCGGAGCTGAAGTCCAAGCGCGACGAGCTGGTGGCACGCGCCAAGTCAGCCGAGGCGCAGAACCGGATGATGGACTCCGTCAAGAGCATCGATGTGCTCGACCCGACCAGTGAGCTCAGCCGTTTCGAGGACAAGGTGCGGCGCGAGGAGGCGCGGGCGCTGGGCAAGCAGGAGCTGGCCGCATCGTCCCTGGACGCCCAGTTCGAGCAGCTGGACGGCCTGGGCGACAGCGCCGAGGTCGATGCCCGGCTGGCGGCGCTGAAGTCGGCCTCGTGACCGCTGCCGGTCGGGCCCCGGCGGCGGCTCAGTACATGCTCAGCAGTTGCTCGACCGTGAGTTCGGCGGTGGGCTCCCCGTCGGGGAGGGCCAGTTCGAACCAGACGGTCTTGCCGCGCGGCGTCCGCCTCGACCCCCACGCCACGCTCAGCAGCCCGACCAGCTGGAGTCCGCGCCCGCCCTCGTCGGTGTCGCGGGCCCGCCGCCGCCGGGGCTGGACGAGTCCGGAGTCCCACACCTCGCACACCAGGGTGCGGTCGCGCAGCAGCCTGAGCCGGATCTCGCCCTCCCCGTACCGCAGGGCATTGGTGACCAGCTCGCTGACCAGTAGTTCGGTGGTGTCCACCTGGTCGTCCAGGCCCCAGGCCAGCAGCCGGCCACGGGCCAGTTCGCGGGCGCGGCCGACGGAGCGGGGCTCGCGGGGCAGCTGCCAGTCGCCGACCGCGTCGGCCGGCAGTCCCTGGACACGGGCCATCAACAGGGCGATGTCGTCCTCGCCGTGCCGGGTGTCGAGGGTGGTCAGCACGTGGTCGCAGAGGTCCTCGACCGGTCGGTGCGGATCGACGAGCGCTCCGCGCAGGGCGTCGAGCCCCTCGTCCAGCGGTTGGTCGCGGGACTCGACGAGCCCGTCCGTGTAGAGGGCGAGTACGGAGCCCTCCTTCAGCTCGACCTCGACCTCCTCGAAGGGCTCGCCGCCGACGCCGAGCGGCATTCCGGGCGGGACGTCGAGCAGTTGGGCGGCCTCGCCGGGTTCGCCCACGGCGGGCGGGAGGTGGCCCGCGTTGGCGAAGGTGCACTGCCGGGTGACCGGGTCGTAGACCGCGTACACACAGGTCGCCAGATAGACCTCGGAGAGGTCCGCCTCGCGGGACTTGTGGGCGGCCCGCGAGGGCCACTGGGAGCCGCCGCCGGAGGCGTTGCCCCCGCCGGGGGTGCCGAGTCCGCGGGCGACCTCGTCGAGCGCGGCGAGCACCTCGGCGGGTTCCAGGTCCAGGAGGGCCAGGGTCCGTACGGCGGTGCGCAGTTCGCCCATGGCCACGGCGGCCCGCAGCCCGCGGCCCATCACGTCGCCGACGACGAGGGCGGTGCGGTGGCCGGGGAGTTCGATCACGTCGAACCAGTCGCCGCCCACTTCGGTGGCCGTGTTGCCGGGGAGGTAGCGGCAGGCGATGTCGAGGCCGGCGGCGACGGGGTCGCCGGGTGGCAGGAGGCTGCGCTGGAGGATCAGCGCGCGCTCGTGCTCGCGCCGGTACAGGCGGGCGTTGTCGATGCAGACCGCGGCGCGGGCGGCGAGCTCGGTCGCCAGGGCCCGGTCCCGCTCGCCGAAGGGTTCGCTGCCCTTCGTACGGGAGAACTGCACGAGGCCGACCACCGTGTCGTGGGCGACCATCGGCACGGCGAGCGTGGACTGGACGAAGCCGCGGTCGTCGCCGGGCACGTCCTCGACACGGCCGGTGCGCAGGGCGATGGCGCACGGCGAGCCGAACGAGAAGCGGTGCACGGAGCCGAGCTCGGGCGAGCCGGTGTCCGCGGCGATGTCGGGCAGGGCGTCCGACACCGCGCTGGCCAGGGCCACGCGGCGCAGTTCGGCAGAGGTGCCGACGGATTCCTGACGGAGTGAATCCCAGCTGCCCGGTGGTGCGTCGTCGCCGGTGAGCAGCCCCTGGTAGAGGTCGACGGAGGCGAGGTCGCAGAAGCCGGGCACGGCGACGTCGAGGAGTTCGCGGGCGGTGGTCTCCAGGTCGAGGGAGTTGCCGATGCGGGCGCTGGCCTCGTTGAGCAGGGCGAGGTTGCGGCGGGCGCTGGCGGCCTCGCGGGCGGCGATGTGCCTGCGGGTGACGTCGGTGGCCAGTCCGGCGACGCCGATGGGGCGGCCGGAGCCGCTGTGCACGCGGTAGAGGTTCATGGACCAGTGGCGGCTGCCGGGTTCGCCGGGTGCGGTGCCGATGACCTGGAGATCGGTGACGGAGGTCCCGGTCTCCAGGACGCGCTCGATGGTGGCGGTGAGCCGGTCGGCCTCGGGGCCGGAGAGGTAGTCCTCGACCGTGCGGCCTCGGTGGTCCTCGGCCCGGCCGCCGAAGACGGTGGCGAAACGCTGGTTGGCGCGGATGACCGAGAGGTCCGTACCGAACAGCACGAAGCCGAAGGGAGATTGGCCGAATATGGCCTGTGAGGCGGCGAGGTCCGTCTCGATGTGGCGCAGGGCCCGGACGTCCACGACGATGCAGAGCGCGGCCCGTTCGCCGCTCGCCGTCTCGCTCGGCATCACATAGATCTCGGCGAGCCCGCGCACGCGGTCCTCGCCCGGTATCCGGAAGGGGACGAGGCCCGTCCACTCCTTGCCGTCGAGGATCTCGCCGACTCGGCGGCGGCCTTCGGTGCGCAGTTCGGCGGGCATGAATGCCTCGACCGGATCCATGCCCACCGCTCTGGCCGCGGCAACGCCGAAGAGGCCGGCTGCCCGGCGGCTCCACTGCTCGATCAGGCCATCGGGGCCGATCGAGAAGGAGGCGACCCTGATGTAGTCATAGATCGAGCCAGGCGGGCTGCTCTGCCACACGATCCCGCCCGCTGTCCCAGGTATTTCGCTCACGCGACCGTCCCCTCCAGCTCACACACCGGACCGGTCCTGCCCGCAGTATTCAGTACTCCGGCCCCAACCGACACGGCGTTCACGATCACAGCACGGTCTCAGTACCTTTCAGCCAGCTTCTGGCCGACCCCTGGTGATCGCTGTCCGTCCCACCCCACTCCTAACCAGGCAGGGCCAGCTCGAACCACACGGTCTTGCCGGTCTTTCCCCGCCTGGTCCCCCAGCGGCGGGCCGAACACGCCACCAGCTGCATTCCCCTGCCCCCTTCGTCCTCGGGTCCAGCCATGCGTTCGGTGGGCGGATCCGGAAGCGGATCGGAGACTTCCACGAGCAGTCCGGGGTGGGCGGCGGGGCCGTCGCCGTTGGAATGAGGGCGCACCAGACGTACGCCGATGGGGCCCGATGTATACCGCATCGAGTTGGTCACCAACTCGCTGACCAGCAGAACCGTCACATCCCCGACGACCGCGTCGAGCCCCCAGGCACTCAACTTCTCATGGACGGCGTGCCGCGCGGATCGCGCAGCGCCCGGCCTGGCCGCAAAGGTCCATTCGGCGCAGTCGCCTTCACTGTCGATCACGCCGATCACTTCCCAGGGCCAGCAGCGGGGAACACCCTGTTTACAAGGCTTATTAAGCACATACCCGATATTCGGGATGAACTACCGCCAGGAACGACACGTGGGGCGTACGGGTGTATGACCGCGCACACGAACAGATGTGCACCAGGAGAAGGGGCGCACGAGCCGATCGGCACGCGCCGCCGCCACAGTGTTTGCCCCGCTCAACCACCTCCCCGGCGCCCCATCGCGCGCCGGTGTTCCGACAGAGCCGCACGGCGACCGCTCCGGGCTCCGAAGTCACGGTGGGCCGTACGCTGCTGACGCGTGCCCACCGGCTGCGGTGGAAAGCCGACGGCCGGGCGGATCAGCGGCGCCCGGCAACGGCCGTGGTGAAGTACCCGGACCCGCGCACCGCTTGGCAGCGCGGAAACCGCGTAGGGGGCCGGATCAGACCAGCGTGCCCGCGGCCTTGAGGTCGTCGAAGAGCAGCTGGTCGACCGGCGGGACGAGCGCCCGGTCGGCGTAGGAGAACCACGCGATCTCCTCGATCTCACTGCTGACGGCCAGCGTTCCCCGGTACTCGCCCGCGTAGCAGCTCATGCGCACGACCACGCCGTCCGGATGGCCGTGCGCCTGCGCCTCGTAGGTGCCCATGTGGGAGACGGTCGCCGGGAGGATGGCCACGGCGAGCTCCTCCTCGACCTCGCGCAGCAGGGTCTGCAGGTCGGTCTCCGCGCCCTCCCGCTTGCCGCCGGGGATGTAGAAGACGTCCTTGCCCCGTGGCCGCGCGCAGAGGACCCTGCCGTTCTCCACCCGCACCCATGCCACCGTGTCGATCAGGACCGACATCACTCCGCCTTCGTTCATGCTGCAACCCGGACGGACGAACCTTAGCGAGGCGGGGCGGCCGGCCCGGCGGACGCACGCCCGGTCACGGGCCGGAGCACGACCGCCGCCCCGCCGTACTCCCCACCGTCGCCCCGGGGCCGCCCTACGGCCGGGTGCTCTGCCCGGCCTGCTCCACCCAGTAGAGCTGCTCGTGCCCGCGCTCATCGAGCTTGTCGGCCATCTTCTGGGCCTCGCCCTGCGTGGCATACCTGCCGACGCGGTAGCGATTGCCGTTGTCGTCCTGCCTTATCACCAGCCACGGAAGAGCGGCCGCGCTGTCGCTCATCGCGTCCCTCCCCAGCATCGCGCCCCTCCCTCGAACGTCGTGCACGTCACTAAAGATCCCCAGGAAACCGCAGTACGCATATGCCCGAGCGTACGCCTGACCTTCACTCAACGGATAAGTAATTACACAAAGAGGCACCGATCCGGTTGACGAGAGGGGGCGCACCCGGCTGGATGCGCCCCTGCGCCCTGGCGTCCGGCATCGCTGCCCCGTCTCCGGCGCCGCCTCGCGCACCGTCGGCACCGGCATCAGGACGGGAGCCGGCCGACGGCTCTTTGCGGCAAGACGCCCCCGCACTCCGCGCCCAGCGAGCAGCGCAACAAGCAAATCCGCCCGGACCGCGCGAGGCAGTCCGCGATGAAGGCCGAGAAGGCTTCGGCCCGGCGGCCGAAGAGCCCGACGAGGGCCGGGATTATGACGGCCGAGGCGATCACCGTCGCACCGGATCCGGCCGGGTTCGCCGCGCACGGACAGGCCCGGAGGCGATCCTGCCGCATGCCGCGCCCGCGGCCGTGGCGGGCGACCAGCGCCGGAAGGAGTGCGGCGCGCAGCGGGAGGAGCAGTCCTCCCGCCCCTTGCCGGCGGCGAGCTTCGCGCAAGTGCGGGCGGGGGCCGGGGCATCCATGGTCGGGACCTCGGCCTCCGCTGCCCCCGGAGCCCGGTGCGGCCGGTGACTGCGGAGCCCGGCCGGCACCCCGGCCGTCCTCGGCGCGGCTGCCTCCGTCATCGACGACTTCCCGTCCGTCGTCCGTCGTCCGGTGTGCGGGTACGGGCCGGACGAAAGGATCGGGACATGACAACCTCATGCAGTCGACGATCGCCCGTCGGCTACGGGAACCGGCCGGGCCTCAACGTGTCGTCCCCGACGCCGGACGGCGCTCTTCGCGCACCGGTCACCGGACCGGGAGATGGTAGGCGACCCGGAAGCGGTCGGCGGGCACCACCACGTCCGCCGTCTCGACCGGGCGGCCCGAGGCGTAGTACGTCCGCTCGATCACCATCACCACGTGTCCCGGCACACCACCGAGCGCCAGGAGCTCCTCCGCCAGCCCCGGGCGCGCGCCGACCTGCTCGGCCACGTTGTCCACGACGACATCGATCGCGGCCATCCGCTCGACCACCCCGCAGCCGCCCAACGGGCCCTCCTCCGGCAGCATCACCGGCGTACGCCCCGTCACGGCGAGCGGCTCCCAGGAGGTGGAGAGCATCATCGGCTCCCCTGCCTCGCGGAAGGTGTACCTCGTGCGCATCACCCGGTCGCCGGGCTCGATGCCCAGGCGCTCGGCGATCTCCGCGCTCGCCCCTTCCTGTTCACTGCGGGACTCCCACGTCCCGTGCACCCCGTCCGCCGTCTGCTCCTGGCGGAACGGACTGGCGCCGGCCGCGGACCGGTAGCCGGAGCGGGCGATCCGCCGCGGGACGGGGCGCTCGCGCACATAGGTGCCGGAACCCGAGCGCCCCTCCACCAGGCCCTCGGCCATCAGCACCTTCCGCGCCTCCAGCGCGACGGTGTCCGAGACTCCGTACTCCTCGCGGATACGGGCCTGCGAAGGCAGGCGCGTATGCGGCGGCAGCGAACCGTTGACGATCTTCTCCCTCAGATCGCTTGCAACGCGCAAATACGCGGGCTGCTCACCGAAAGTCACAGGCCACTCCCAACAGATTGACAGTCTGCAACAGACTGACAACCGTCGGTTGTGTACCGCAAGCGGAGGCCAAAGATTCACTCAAAGTGGTGACTTGCCCTCCCCTCACGCATATCCGGCCGTCGGCCACCAGAGGGGTCTCAGCTCTTCGCACGCACCGCCCCCTCCTCCGGTTCACCTCAACCGCGAATACTCCCCGCACGGAAGCGGGGCAGCCGCCGAAGCAGCCGCCCCGCCTGTTCAACGCGTCACGGACGCGGTGTCATCAAGACCGCGCGATCAGAACCGCCTCATCAGAACTGCAGGCCCCAGGAGTTGAGCTTCCCGGTGTCCGCCGCCGCGTTGTCCCTGACCCGCAGCTTCCAGGTGCCGTTGGCCACCTCCGAGGAGGCGTTCACCGAGTAGGTGGTGTTCACGTTGTCGGTGCTGCCGCCGCTCCCGTAGGCCTTCAGGTTGTACACCGAACCGTCGGGCGCGACCAGGTCGATCCTCAGGTCGCCGCTGTAGGTGTGCGTGATGTTCACGGGCACGCTCAGCGTGGCCGGCGCGTTGCCGGTGACACCGGTGACGGTGATCGGCGACTCGACGGTGGAGTTGTCGCTGATGGTGTAGCTCGTCGTGTTCTCGAACTTCTTGCCGCCCGGCGGGGTGCCGGAGCCGCTGCCGACGTTCAGCAGGCGGTTCGGCGAACCCGTGCCCGGGTTGGTCACCACTGAGGTGCTGGCCGCGGCGACCAGTCCGGCGGAGACCTGGGCCGGGCTTTCGCTCGGGTGGTCGGCCAGATAGAGGGCCGCGGCGCCGGCCACGTGCGGGCTCGCCATCGACGTACCGGAGATCGTGTTGGTGGCGCTGTCGCTGGTGTTCCAGGCCGAGGTGATCGAGGAGCCGGGGCCGAAGATGTCCAGCACGCTGCCGTAGTTGGAGAAGCTGGAGCGGGCGTCGGTGCTGGTGGTGGAGCCGACCGTGATGGCCTCGGTGACCCGCGCCGGGGACTTCGTGGAGGCGTCGGTCGACTCGTTGCCCGCGGCGACGGCGTAGGTGATGCCGGACGCGATGGACTTGCGCACCGCGGCGTCGAGCACCGAGTCCGCGCCGCCGCCCAGGCTCATGTTGGCCACCGCGGGCTTGACGGCGTTCGCCGTCACCCAGTCGATGCCCGCGACGACCTGCTCGGTCGTGCCGGAGCCGCTGTTGTCGAGGACCCGGACGGCAACGATCTTCGCCTTCTTGGCCACGCCGTACGCCGACCCGGCGACGGTGCCCGCCACATGGGTCCCGTGGCCGTGGCCGTCCTGCGCGGTGTTGTCGTTGTCGATGGCGTCGTAGCCGTACGAGGCCCGGCCGCCGAAGTCGCTGTGGGAGATCCGCACACCGGTGTCGATGACGTACGCGGTGACACCCTCACCGCCCTTGTCGGGGTAGGTGTAACTCTGGTTCAGCGGAAGGGACTTCTGGTCGATCCGGTCGAGTCCCCAGGAGGGCGGCGAGGGCTGGGTTCCGGTGACCCGGAAGGTCCGGTTCTGCACCACGGACTCGACGGCCGGGTCGGCGGCGAACTTCTTCGCCTGGCTCTCCGAGAGCTCCACCGCGTAGCCGTTGACGGCCGCACGGTAGGTCCTCTTGATCTCGGCGCCGTACTCCTTGGCGAGCGCCCTGCCCTTCGCGGAACCCGCGTCGGCCTCCGACTCGTCGAGCGTGACGATGTAGCTGCCGCTGATGGTGCCCGGGGCACCCGCGTTCTGGATCCGCCCTTCCACCGCCTGCCCGGACGCCGAGGCGGGGAACACCGCGGCACCGGAGAGCGCGAGGGCCGCTCCGGCTATGACACTCGCCGCGGCGAGTCTTCGGCGTGCGTGGGGGGTGTGACGCGTCACTGACATGTGGGGGGTCCTCCTCGATTGCGGTGCTCTGGTGGGGGGTTGTGCGTGATGTCGAGACGGAGCAGGAGCGCAAAGGCATGGGCATGACAATCGATTCCCGAGGGTTCCGCGCTGCCCACGACCCTGCCGACAGCGAAAGATTGACTGATTCTTGGGAATCGCACAAGGGTGCACCGGGCTCTGCAATACCGTCGCCACGGGGCGGCCACACGCCTGTCATGCTGACGGGCACGCCTGCATACGTCTGTCCGCAGGACGGCACAGCGGACGACAGGCGCCCACGCCCACCGCGCCCCGCTGCCGCTCGATCAGCCGATCACCCCGCGCGCCGCGCCCCGCCACGCGGCGCGCGCTTCCCTACCTTCGTACGGTGAGCCCCTCGCGCAGCCTTCTCCTCACGTCCTTCGCGTCCCTGGCCGCAGGCGCCCTGATCGTGCCTCCGGGCCCCGCCTCGTACGCGGCGGCGCCCCCTTCCGCTCCCGCCGCGGCGGCCACCGCCTGCGGCCGGGACACCGATCCCGCCTGGGCGCCGACCTCCACCCGGTTCGGCGAGGCGGCCGGATACGACCCCTACACCGGCAACGGGTACCTGGGCCACCGGGTGCCCGCCGCGGGCGCCGGATACGCCGCATCCGCTGAGAAGACCGGCTGGCCGCTGTTCACCCCGCGCTACGACGGAGCGTTCGTCTCGGGCCTGTTCGGGCGCGACAAGAACCTCGCCGCCGGCCGCGAGGTGGTCGCCGCGCTGCCGAGCTGGACGAACCTCGACGTACGCGTCGGCGACGAGACCTACGGCTCCGACACGCCCGGCGGCCGGATCTCGCACTACCGCCAGACGCTCTTCCTGCGCTGCGGACTGGTGCGTACGTCGCTGCGCTGGACCACGGACGACGGGCACGCCACCGACCTGACGTACGAGGTGCTGGCCGACCGCGCCGATGTGCACACCGGCGCCGTACGGCTGCGCATGACACCGCACTGGAACGGCACCGCGACGATCACCGGCCGCCTGGACCCGAGGGGCGCGCGCCGGCTCGATCTCGACGACGACGGAACGTTCCGCACCCAGGGCACCGGGATCAAGGGCGCGATCTTCCAGACCGTGCGCTCCGCGGGGCCGGGGGCCGGGGCAACCGTCGCGGCGCGGAGCACGCACCGGGTGCGCGACGGGCGTACGTACACCTTCGAGAAGTACGTCGGCATCGACACCGCGCTCACCTCCCCCGCGCCCCGCGCCTCCGCGCGCGAGGCCTCCCGGCGCGCGGCCCGGCGCGGCTGGTCCGGGGTGCTCGCGGCGAACGCGGCCGCCTGGCAGCGGGATTGGGCGGCCGACATCTCCGTGCCGAGCAGTCCCGAACTCCAGAAGTGGCTGCGGGCGGCACAGTACGGGCTGCTGGCGTCCACCCGGTCCGGCTCCCGCGACAGCATCGCACCGGCCGGTCTGACCAGCGACAACTACGCCGGACTGGTGTTCTGGGACGCCGAGACCTGGATGTACCCGGGGCTGCTCGCCACCCGCCCCGAGCTGGCCCGTCCGGTCGTCGAGTACCGCTACCGCACCCGCGAGGCCGCCCGCGCCAACGCCCGGAAGCTGGGGTTCGAGGGCCTGTTCTATCCGTGGACGAGCGCGAGCGGCGGCGATCTGTGGTCCGAGTGCCAGAGCTGGAACCCCCCGCACTGCCTCACCCAGAACCACCTCCAGGGCGATGTCTCGCTGGCCGTCTGGCAGTACTACCTGGCGACCGGGGACCGCGACTGGCTGGCCCGGCGCGGCTGGCCGCTGCTGGAGGGGATCGCCGAATTCTGGGTCTCGCGGGCCACCGCCGACGACGACGGCGGCTACTCGGTGAAGGAGATCGCGGGCCCCGACGAGTACAGCAACGGCGTCACCGACGGGGTCTTCACCAACGCGGTCGCGGCCACCGCGCTGCGCAACGCCACCCGCGCGGCGCGACTGCTGGGACACCCCGCACCGCCCGAGTGGGCGCGGGTCGCGGACGGCCTGCGCATTCCGTACGACCCGGTGCGCAAGATCTTCCTCCAGTACGCGGGCTACGACGGCTCGACGATCAAGCAGGCCGACACGGTGCTGCTGATCCATCCGCTGGAGTGGCCGATGGAGCCGGGCGCCGCCGCGTCCACGCTCAACTACTACGCGGCGCGCACCGACCCGGACGGCCCGGCGATGACCGACTCGGTCCACGCGATCGACGCGGCTGCGATCGGGGAGCCCGGCTGCGCGACGTACACCTATCTCGAACGCGCCGTACGCCCGTTCATGCGCGGCCCGTACGCCCTGTTCAGCGAGGCCAGGGGCGCGAAGGCGGGCGCCCGGGACCCCTTGTCGGGCTTCCCCGCCGAGGACTTCCTCACCGGCAAGGGCGGGTTCCTCCAGGTCTTCACGCACGGCCTGACGGGGCTGCGGCTGCGGGAGGACGGGGTGCGCCTCGATCCGCTGCTGCCGCCGCAGCTGGGACGCGGCGTCACACTGAAGGGCCTGCACTACCGGGGCCGTACGTACGACCTCGCGATCGGCCCCCTGACGACGACGGTACGGCTGACCTCCGGCGCCCCCTTCACCGTCCACTCCCCCATCGGCCCCCGTCTGCTCGCCCGTACGCTCACTCTCCCCACCCGCCGCCCGGACCTGGCCAGGACCACCGACGCGGCCCGCTGCCGCCCGGCGACGGCGACCTCGGAGTCCCCCGGCCTGTACGCGGCCGGCGCGGTGGACGGCAGCCCGGCCACCACCTGGTCCCCGGACGGCGCGACGGGCGCGCTGACGGTGGATCTGGGGCGCGCGGCCGCGGTGACCTCGGCCGAACCGGAGTGGACGCAGGTGCGGCCGTCCTCGTACGTCCTGGAGACATCGGCCGACGGCACGCACTGGCAGCCGTACCGTGCGGGCGGCAGGGCCCGCCTGGTACGGCTGACGATGACCTCCAAGGATGCACAGAAGCCCGCAGGCGTAAGGGAACTGAGGGTGACTCAGCCATGACCGCGAGGCCCGCACGGGTCGGCCGCGGGCGCGGAGCCTGTGGCCGAAGCCGTGGTACGGGCCGAGCAGCACGCCACCGCTGCGACGACAGCCTCGCCCACCGCCGCGACGAGCGCCGTCGCCCTGCGGAGCCGAGGGCCCCGGTGGGCGCGCGCCGCCTCCGGCGGACCGTCAGTGGCTGCCGGGGTGGGCGCTCCCCGGGCTCGCGGTGAGGCGGGCGACCGGGACCGCCCGTGGGTTCCTGCTCTGGATGTCCGCGGCGAGTTTCCGGATCGCGGGGAGCCGTGCGAACAGTGCCTCCCCGGGGCAGTTGGTGGCGAAGCCGTCCCGGTGGCCGGAGATGGCGTCGAACTCGGCCGATGTGCCCTTGGCGTAGCGGCTATTGCCGTTCGTGGACGTGAGCCGCACCTTGCCGGTGGGGTCGACCCCGCCCAGCCCGAGCTTCCACGCGGCGAGGGTAGCGATCGCACGCTCCATGACGGCCGGCACCGGCGTCCCCTGCCCGAACGTGCCGACGGCCGCGATCCCTGTGGTGCCCCGGTTGAACCCGAGGGTGTGGGAGCCGACGACGGGCCGGTCGGCGCCGCCGGCGCGGCCTTCGTAGATGGTGCCGCACTTGTCGACAAGGAAGTTGTAGCCGAGGTCGCCCCAACTCCGGTCGCGTGTCTGACCGGTGTACAGATTGCGCAGGGTACCGGGGACGTCCGCGCAGTCGTAGCCGTTGGGTGTGTCGGTGTGATGGATGAAGACCGCCTTGACCCCTCCCGCGTAGTGCGCATGGCTGTCGCGGATGGTCTCGTCGGCCCGCCACTGCGCACGCGACACGATCGCGGGCCGGGGCACCATGCGGGGCAGCGCCATCGAGGCCGCCCCGAGGGCCGGGAACGGCCGGCCGGCGTCGGCGGCGGGCTGAGCGGTCGCTCCGGACCACCACGTGGAAGGTACCCGTTCGGGGGCGGTGTGCCGTACGGTCCGGACCGCTGTCACACCGGCAGGTGCCGCCAGCAGGGGTAGCGCCATGGGGACCGTGATCCACAGCGCTGTTCGGTACAGACGCACAGGAAGAACCTTCTTCGTCTTTCGCCTTCGTCATTTCGCCGGGATGCCGACGGAAGCACGTATTCCCACAGCTTTGCGGCGCCCTTTCCGCCGCGCGCGCCGGGTTAGTGCAGACAGCCGAGCACGACGACATGCCGGGAAGTTGGCCTCCCGCATGCGGATTTCGGCCATGATCGGTTGATATGGGGTCTGTCGGGGCGAGCACATGGAGGCACGGTCGTGGGCACGGAGGGACAGCGGAACGGGGACACGGAACGGTTGCACTGCCTGGTCACCGGGGCGTCCGGGTACATCGGCGGGCGTCTGGTCCCGGAACTGCTGCGAGCGGGCCACCGGGTGCGGTGTCTGGCCCGCACCCCCCGCAAACTCCGTGACCACCCCTGGGCCGGGGACGCCGAGACGGTGCGGGGCGACGTGACGGACGCGGGCTCGGTCGCCGCGGCCATGCGGGGGATCGACGTGGCGTACTACCTGGTGCACGCCCTCGGCACCGGCTCCGCCTTCGAGGACACCGACCGCCGTGCGGCCCGTGTCTTCGCCGAGCAGGCACACTCCGCCGGCGTACGGCGGATCGTCTATCTGGGCGGGCTCACCCCACCGGAGGTACCGACCGGGTCGCTCTCCCCGCATCTGCGCTCCCGGGCCGAGGTCGGGCAGATCTTCCTCGACTCACCGGTGCCCGCCACCGTGCTGCGGGCAGCCGTCGTCATCGGCTCGGGATCGGCGTCCTTCGAGATGCTGCGCTATCTGACCGAGCGGCTGCCGGTCATGGTCACCCCCAGTTGGGTGCACACCCGTACCCAGCCCATCGGGGTACGCGACGTCCTGCGCTATCTCGTCGGCTCGGCCACCATGCCGGAGGGCGTCGACCGGGCATTCGACATCGGCGGGCCCGACATCCTCACGTACCGGGAGATGATGTGCCGTTACGCCGCCGTCGCCGGACTGCCCCGGCGGCTCATCGTCCCGGTTCCGGTGCTCACGCCGTGGCTGTCCAGCCACTGGGTCGGCCTCGTCACCCCGGTGCCCGCCTCCCTGGCCCGGCCGCTGACGGAGTCACTGCGCCACGAGGTCGTCTGCCAGGAGCACGACATCGCCCGGTATGTGCCCGACCCCCCGGGCCTGCCGCTGCCGTTCGACGAGGCACTGGCCCTGGCGCTGCGACGGGTGCGTGAGGCCCAGGTCGCCACCCGCTGGTCGTCCGCGGCCCTGCCGGGAGCGCCCAGCGATCCGCTGCCCACGGACCCGGACTGGGCCGGAGGCAGCCTCTACCAGGACGAACGCCGGCTGTCGGTCGACGCGTCCCCGAAGGCCCTGTGGCAGGTGATCGAGGGAATCGGCGGTGACAACGGCTGGTACTCCTTTCCGCTCGCCTGGGCGGTCAGGGGATGGCTGGACCGGTTCGTCGGCGGTGTGGGACTCCGCCGCGGGCGACGCGACGCCGAGCACCTGCGGGTCGGGGACTCGCTGGACTTCTGGCGGGTCGAGGAGATCGAGCCCGGACGGCTGCTGCGGCTGCGCGCCGAGATGCGGCTGCCGGGCCTCGCATGGCTGGAGATGTACGCCGAGACCGGCCCCGATGGCCGTACCCGCTACCGGCAACGAGCACTGTTCCACCCGCACGGCCTGCTGGGCCACGCCTACTGGTGGTCCGTCTCCCCGTTCCACGCCGTGGTCTTCGGCGGCATGGCCCGCAACATCACCCAGGCCGCCGCCAAGGGAATGAGCGCACACCGCCCCTCACCGCACCCCGGCCGCACCCGACCGCCCCGCCCCGCCCCGGGCGATGAGCCTCCCGCCTGACGAAGGAGGCGAGGCAGGCGCATCCAGCACGGATCCAGCACGGGATCGACGAAGGGGTTTGGGCCCCCAGGAGCCCAGACCCCTTCTGACCAGCGAGTTTGCCACGTCAGCGACGTGGTGTTGTTTCCTCCGCTCACACGTTGAAGCGGAACTCCACCACAAGCTTCTGACCTGCGGAGATGCGGGCGCGCCCCAGCACCATCCCAGCATGGGAACAAGTCCACGAGGTACCAGGACAATCACCACCGAATCCACCGGCCGGGGCTGCTCAAGCGCGGCGTACGCATGTATAGCCATCGCTATACTGCAAACGTGGCACAGAACGAGTGGGACATCCTCGTCACTGACGAGGTCCTCGAGTGGATCAACGGCCTCGATCCCGCGACGCACACCCGCGTGGTGCAGGCCCTCGACGCCCTCGCCGAAGGCGGCCCGGGCCTGGGTCGGCCCCTTGTGGACACCATCTCGGGTTCCACCATTCAAAACCTTAAGGAACTGCGCCCGGGAACGGTGCGCGTTCTCTTTGCGTTCGACCCGTGGCGGTCGAGCATCCTGCTGGTAGCCGGAGACAAGCGCGACCGCTGGAACGAGTGGTACGACGATGCCATTCCGCTCGCCGAACAGCGCTACACCGCCTATCTGAAGTCCCGCGCCGAAGAGGAAGAGGAGGACGCACGATGACCGGATACACCCGCTGGCAGGACATCCGTACCGAGCATGTCGCCCGAGCCGGCGGCGAGGAGGTCGTAGCCGAGGGCAAGAGGGAACTCCTCGCCAAGGTGCTCGGCCACCGACTCGCCGAGATCCGCAGGTCCCGTAACCTCACCCAGGATCAGGTGGCCGAGCGGATGGGCATCACCAAGGGCCGCGTCTCCCAGATCGAGCAAGGGCACATCTCCGGCCAGGAAGTCCTCACCCGCTACGCTGCCGCCCTCGGCGGGCAACTGCACCAGGCGATCTACTTCGACAATGGCGACATCGCGGCAATCGCCTGACCCTACCCGTACCGCCGGCCGGCTCGGCGAAGACGCCCCGCCCACGCAACGGCAGCGGCACCGTAGCGAGTTCACACCTCCCCGTTTACTTGCTGCCCTTGTCAGCTGCGCTGTAGAGACTCGGTTGTCGCCTCCGCTCCCATGCCGCCCCGGAACCCGCACCGCCCTTGGCGATTTCTCCGTTGGCGTGCGTTGGGTCCCGACGGTCCCTTACGGGTGTCCTGCGGACTGTCTGCGGACTGGCCGGGTGTGCCGAGGCACGGAAATCCATGGCACACCGGTCGGACCGTCAACGAGACTGCGCAGGTGAACCACCGCTACCCCTGTCCCTGCTGCGGGCACCGCGTGCTCGCAGACATGCCTGGCTCCTTCGAGATCTGCCCGGTCTGTTTCTGGGAGGACGACGGGGTCCAGTTCCGCTGGCCGACCATGGCCGGCGGAGCGAACAAGATCTCCCTGATCGAGGCCCAGCGCAACTACCAGGACTTCGGCGCCTGCAACCAGCACAGCCGACAGTACGTCAGCCCTCCGGCCGAGGACGAGCCGCTCGACCCCGCCTGGCGCCCCATCGACCTGACACGCGACTCCTTCGAGGACTGGGAAGCCGAGGACCGCGCCCCGTGGCCCGACGACCGCTCGACTCTCTACTGGTGGCTCCCCACTTTCTGGCGCCGGGACCACCCATGACCGCCCACATCGAGAGACTCATCCAGCAGCTCGACGACTCGACCGGCCCGTCGTACGACGCCCGCGCCGAACTGATCGACATCGACTCCGACGCCATCCCCGCCATCATCGACGGGCTGCCCTCCCTCGGCGGCTTCGGGCAGCTGACCGCCATCGAGGTCTTCGAAGAGGTGGCGGACCCACGCTGCGGCCCCGCTCTGATCGCCCTCCTGCGCAGCGACGACTCCACCGTCCGGGAATGGGCGGCGACGGCCCTGGCGAGCCTGAAGATCGACGGCGCGGTCGAGCCCGTGCGCCGCGCCTATCGCGCCTGCCTGGAACGGGCGACGCCACCGGACTGGAGCGAGCCGGAAGGCATCCGCTGGGCCCTGACCGAACTCGGCGCACGCACTCCTGTCGTCCCGCCGCTCACCGCGCGCCTACGAGCCACCACGGCGGACGACGCCCCTGGCTGGCCCTCGGCCCACTTCACCGAGATCATCAACGACCTGGCCGACCACGCCCAGGTGATCCTCTACTCCCAGTTCTGGCGGGTGGACGCCGACCGCACGGACGGCGTCTCCGGCACCGGCCTGGACTGGGAACTCGACTGGACCGCGCCGTGGGAGCACCTGGTCGAAGAGAACTACGTCCGCCCTTAGCCGGCGTACTCGCACGCTCGGACGAGGCCTCGGTAGCCGACTTCGCGCGCGTACTTGCCACCTCCGCCATCCTGGCAGCAGCCACCGATCCGCATCATTGAACAATGATGACAGGCATGCACGTCGCGCTCTCGGAATGACAGAAGCGCATCCGATGGTCGGCGCCGACACGCACTGGTCGCAGCATCGCGCGGACTGCTGCGGACAGCAAGCCTCCCTGACTTGCGTCGTCGCAGGTCAGGGAGGCTCTGAAGTCTTGCTCAGACGTTGAAGCGGAACTCCACCACGTCCCCGTCCTGCATCACATAGTCCTTGCCCTCCATGCGGGCCTTGCCCTTGGCGCGGGCCTCGGCGACCGAGCCGGTTTCGACGAGGTCCTCGAAGGAGACGATCTCCGCCTTGATGAAGCCCTTCTGGAAGTCGGTGTGGATCACACCGGCCGCCTCGGGGGCCGTGGCGCCCTTCTTGATCGTCCAGGCACGGGCTTCCTTCGGGCCTGCCGTGAGGTAGGTCTGCAGGCCCAGGGTGTCGAAGCCGACGCGGCCGAGGGTGGCGAGGCCGGGTTCTTCCTGGCCCATGGACTGGAGGAGCTCAAGGGCCTCGTCGTCGTCGAGCTCGATCAGTTCGGACTCGATCTTGGCGTTGAGGAAGATCGCCTCGGCGGGGGCGACCAGGGCGCGCTGCTCGTTCTTGAAGTCCTCGTCGACCAGCTCGTCCTCGTCGACGTTGAAGACGTAGAGGAAGGGCTTGGTGGTCAGGAGGTGCAGCTCGTGGAGGAGCTTGCCCTTCTCGGTGCCCGCGGTGATGCCCGCGGCGAAGAGGGTCTGGCCCGACTCCAGGATCTTCTGGGCCTCCTCGACCGCGGCGAGGACCGCGACCTTCTCCTTCTGGAGGCGGGACTCCTTGGTGAGGCGCGGGACGGCCTTCTCGATGGACTGGAGGTCGGCGAGGATCAGCTCGGTGTTGATCGTCTCGATGTCGTCCTTGGGCGAGACCTTGCCGTCGACGTGGACGACGTTCTCGTCCTTGAAGGCACGGATGACCTGGCAGATCGCATCGGACTCGCGGATGTTCGCGAGGAACTTGTTGCCCAGGCCCTCACCCTCCGAGGCGCCGCGGACGATGCCGGCGATGTCGACGAAGTCGACCGTCGCGGGCAGCAGCCGCTGGGAGCCGAAGATCTCGGCCAGCTTGTTCAGGCGGGCGTCCGGGACGCCGACGACGCCGACGTTCGGCTCGATCGTGGCGAACGGGTAGTTGGCCGCCAACACGTCGTTCTTGGTCAGGGCGTTGAACAGGGTCGACTTGCCGACATTCGGCAGGCCGACGATTCCGATCGTGAGCGACACGTTGGCGACTTCCTGAGGAGTGAGGCGGTGGGCGGGAACGCTGCGGGCCCGGGTGGGCCGATTCTCCAGTTTACGGGCGGGGGCAACCGGGTACCCACGGGTCCGGCCGGGGGCCGATCCGGTTCCCGTTCGGCCGTGTGGCATCGAACTCATCCCCTAGGTCGCCCAAAGGGCGTGTCCCGCACCTGTTTCCTCCCGCCCGGCGACCTACGTTGTCCCGGTGGAGCAGCACAGGACACGTCCCCCGCAGCGCAGGCAGTCTCGTCAGGCCCCGCTGTCCCCTCAGGGCACCATCGAGGAGACCGCGGCCGTATACCGGGTGGTGAGCACGCCGGAGGGCCGCTCCCGTCCCGTGCCGCCCGTCGTGCTCGCGCTGCGCAGACTGCCCAATCCCCGGCTGACCGGCATCGGGGCCGGGCTCTTCGCCGCTGCCGCGATGTTCGTGATCGCCTGCCTCGACCGGCTGGCCCTCGACGGTTCGCCGGTGGTGTTCGGGGTGCTGTTCCTGCCGGTCTGCGCGCTGACCGCGCTGTGGGTGCGGCCCGCGGACCTGGTGACCGCGCCGATCATCGTGCCGATCGCGTTCGCCGTCGGAGTCGTACCGATCGCCGGTGGTACGAGCGGCGTCGGCGGCCGGATCATGGCGGTCGTCACCGCGCTCGCCGTGCACGCCGGATGGCTGTACGGCGGGACGCTCATCGCCGGGCTCATCGCGACCGTACGGAAGGTACGGCTGATGCGTCAGCGGCAGCGCCGCACGCCGCTCGCCACGCAGACGGCACGCCCCTCCTCCCAGGGGCCGCGCCGCCCACGGCGGTGAAGAGCAGCCCCTGAGGGCTGTCCCGCAGGCCCCGGCGGGCGCGCGACGACAGCTGCTTCCCCAAGCTCTCGGCTGCGCTCGGCAGGGGAGACCCCACTCCTCGCCGCGCCGCCGGGAGTTCGCGTGCGCCCGGTATGCGGATGTCCCTCGGCCTTGCGATGCACCGCATCCGACGCCGCGCGCTGATCCACCGGGGCCTGCGCGACAGCCCTCAGCGGCCCGCGGCCGCCATTGCCGCGCCCACGATGCCCGCGTTGTTCTGCAGCTCCGCCGGCACCATCTCGGCCCGTACGTGCTCGATCAGGGGCAGGAACTTGTCGGCCTTGCGGCTGACCCCGCCGCCGATGATGAAGAGGTCGGGCGTGAACAGCATCTCCACATGGGTCAGGTACTTCTGCACCCGGTGCGCCCAGTGGTGCCAGCTCAGGTCCTCGTCCTCCTTGGCCTTGGTGGAGGCGTGCTTCTCCGCGTCGTGGCCGTTCAGCTCCAGATGGCCCAGTTCGGTGTTGGGCACGAGCCGCCCGTCGACGAAGAGGGCGCTGCCGATGCCCGTACCGAGCGTCAGCATGATCACGGTGCCCTTGCGGCCCCGGCCCGCGCCGAACGTCATCTCGGCGACACCGGCCGCGTCCGCGTCGTTCAGCACGGTGACCGGGAGGTTCAGCCGGTCACTGAGAAGGCGGCGGGCGTCCGCGTCGACCCAGCCCTTGTCGACATTGGCCGCGGTACGGGTGACACCTCCGGTGACGACGCCCGGGAAGGTGACGCCGACCGGGCCGGACCAGTCGAAGTGGCCGACGACCTCGGCCACGCACTCGACCACGTCCTCGGGCGTGGCCGGGTGCGGTGTCAGTACTTTGTGGCGCTCCTGCGCCAGGTCTCCGCGGTCCAGGTCCACGGGAGCGCCCTTGATCCCGGATCCGCCGATGTCCACGCCGAAGATCTGCATGCAGTCCACGGTACGGGCAGGCGGCCCGGCCCACTGCCCAGAACGCCCCGATGCCCGGGGCTACTTCTCCGAGTTCTCCGAGAGCGCTGCGGCCTCTGCGCGCAGATCACGGCGGAGCTCCTTGGGCAGCGAGAAGGTGATGGACTCCTCGGCCGCCTTCACGATCTCCACGTCCTCGAAACCGCGCTCGGCCAGCCAGGCCAGGACGCCGTCGACCAGAACCTCGGGAACCGACGCCCCGGAGGTGACGCCGACCGTGGAGACACCCTCCAGCCAGGCCTCGTCGATCTCTTCGGCGAAGTCGACCAGATGGGCGTCGTTCGCGCCGGCGCCGAGGGCGACCTCGACCAGACGGACCGAGTTGGAGGAGTTCTTGGAGCCGACGACGATCACCAGGTCGGCATCCTCGCCCATCTGCTTCACCGCGGTCTGGCGGTTCTGCGTGGCGTAGCAGATGTCGTCGCTGGGCGGCGAGATCAGGAGCGGGAACTTCTCCTTGAGCGCGCCGACCGTCTCCATCGTCTCGTCGACGGAGAGCGTGGTCTGGGAGAGCCAGACGACCTTGGACGGGTCGCGCACCTCGACACCGGCGACATCCTCGGGGCCGTCGACCAGCGTGATGTGGTCGGGGGCCTCGCCGGAGGTGCCGATGACCTCCTCGTGGCCCTCGTGGCCGATCAGGAGGATGTCGAAGTCGTCCTGCGCGAAGCGGACGGCTTCCTTGTGGACCTTGGTGACCAGGGGGCAGGTCGCGTCGATGGTGGCGAGCTTCCGCTCGGCCGCCTCCTGGTGCACGGTCGGCGCGACGCCGTGCGCGGAGAACATCACGATCGAGCCCTCGGGGACCTGAGCCGTCTCCTCGACGAAGATCGCGCCCTTCTTCTCAAGCGTCTGTACGACGTACTTGTTGTGGACGATCTCGTGGCGTACGTACACCGGGGAGCCGTACTGCTCCAGGGCTTTCTCCACGGCGATCACGGCACGGTCCACGCCCGCGCAGTAGCCACGGGGAGCGGCGAGCAGGACGCGGCGAGGTGTCGTAGCAGTCATGCGACCCATCGTAAGGCCGAGTCGAACGCGCGGAAGATCGGCCGGATGGCGAGACTGATCCGTACGCGGTCTGGCGGGACTGATCCGTACGCGGTCCGGCAGGACTGGTCCGCACGCGACCCAGGGAGGGCTCATGCCGGAGAGCGGGAGCGGTGGCGGGGTCGTGGAGGTGGCGGGGTCGCACCAGGAGGTCGGGAGGCTGCGGCGGACGCTCGGCTTCCGGGATCTGGTGGTCTACGGGCTCCTGTTCATCGCGCCGATGGCGCCCGTCGGGGTGTTCGGCACGCTCGACGCGAAGTCGAACGGTGCCGTCGCGCTGGTCTATGTGGTGGCGACGGTGGTGATGGCGTTCACGGCGTTCAGCTACGCCCAGATGGTGCGGGTCGCCCCGCTGGCGGGTTCGGTCTTCGCTTACGCCCGCAAGGGGCTCGGGGAGGGGGCGGGGTTCATCGCCGGGTGGATGGCGATGCTCGACTATCTGCTGATCCCGGCGGTCGCCTATCTCTTCTCCGGGATCGCGCTGAACGCGCTGGTGCCGTCGGTGTCGCGGTGGGTGTGGACGGCGCTCGCGGTCGTCGTCACCACCCTGCTCAATCTCTGGGGCGTGCGGGCCGCCGCCCGGGTCGGTTTCGCGGTGCTGGCGATGGAGATCGTGGTGCTGCTGGTGTTCCTGGTGTCGGCGGTGGTGGTTCTCGTACGGGACGGGGCGCAGCGCGGCTGGCTGAGCCCGCTCACCGGTGATTCCGGCTTCTCCGCGACGGCGGTGCTGGGGGCGGTGTCGGTGGCCGTGCTGTCGTATCTGGGCTTCGACGCGATCGCCACGTTCGCGGAGGAGGTGAGCGGGGGCTCGGCGAAGGTGGCGCGGGCGCTGCTGTTCTGTCTGGTGCTCACGGGTGTGCTGTTCGTGGCGCAGACGTATCTGGCGGCGCTGCTCGAACCGATGACGTCGGCGGAGCTGGCCGCCGACCCGGCCGCGCAGGGGTCGGCGTTCTACGACACTGTGGACTCGGCGGTCGGGAGCTGGCTGCACGATCTGGTGGCGGTGAGCAAGGCGATCGGGGCGGCGTTCGCGGCGCTGGCCGGGCAGGCCGCCGCGGGCCGGCTGCTCTTCGCGATGGCCAGGGAGCGGCGGCTGCCCCGGGTGCTCGCCGGCATCGACCCGCGGTCCGGGGTGCCGCGGGCCGCGATTCTGCTGTCCGCGACGGTGACGCTGGTCGCCGCGGTGTGGGCGGCCCGGCGCGCCGACGGACTGGACCATCTGGTGTCGGTCGTCGACATCGGCGCGCTGACGGCCTTCGTGCTCCTGCACGCGTCGGTGGTCGGCTGGTTCGCCGTACGCCGGATGGAGGGGCCGCCGAGCTGGTGGCGGCATGTGCTGGTGCCGGTGGTGGGTGCGGGGGTGCTGATCGCGGTGATCTTGGAGGCGACCTGGAGCGCCCAGGTGGTGGGGGTGTGCTGGTTCGGCGTGGGGCTGGTGGTGCTGGCGTTGCAATGGGGGCGCCGTACGGCCTGAGCGGGGAGCGACCCGGCCCGAGCGGGGCGAGGCTGGTGGTGCTGGCGTTGCAATGGGGGCGGCGTACGGCCTGAGCGGGGAGCGACCCGGCCCGAGCGGGGCGAGGCTGGTGGTGCCGGCGTCGCAGTGGGGGCGCCGTACGGCCTGAGCGGGAAGTGACCCGGCCCGAGCGGCGTTCGTCATGGCCGCCCGATTGTCGGTGGGGGCGGATACGCTCGCTCGCATGGCTCTCCAAACGTCCGCGGAAGCTCCGCTGCCCGTAGGTGAAGTGTCGCGGCTCATCGGGGGCTGGATCGACCGGCTCGGCGCGGTCTGGGTCGAGGGGCAGATCACCCAGCTGTCGCGGCGGCCGGGTGCCGGGGTGGTGTTCCTGACGCTGCGCGACCCCTCGCAGGACATCTCGGTGAGCGTGACGTGCTTCCGGCAGGTCTTCGACCGGATCGCGGATGTGGTGACGGAGGGGGCGCGGGTCGTCGTCCTGGCCAAGCCCGAGTGGTACGCGCCGCGCGGCCAGCTGTCCCTGCGGGCCACGGAGATACGGCCGGTCGGCATCGGCGAGCTGCTGGTCCGGCTGGAGCGGCTGAAGAAGTCGCTGGCCTCCGAGGGGCTCTTCGCGCTCGACCGGAAGAAGCCGCTGCCGTTCCTGCCGCAGCTGATCGGCCTGGTCTGCGGGCGGGCGTCGGCGGCCGAGCGCGATGTGCTGGAGAACGCCCGGCGGCGGTGGCCAGCGGTCCGCTTCGAGGTGCGCAATGCGGCGGTGCAGGGTGTGCACGCGGTGAATCAGGTGGTCCAGGCGGTGAAGGAGCTGGACGACCTCCCGGATGTCGACGTGATCGTGGTGGCCCGGGGCGGCGGCAGCGTGGAGGACCTGCTGCCGTTCTCGGACGAGCAGCTGATCCGGACGGTGGCCGCCTGCCGTACGCCAGTGGTGTCGGCGATCGGCCATGAGCCGGACTCACCGCTGCTCGACCTGGTCGCGGACCTGCGCGCCTCCACGCCGACGGACGCGGCGAAGAAGGTCGTGCCGGACGTGGGCGAGGAGCTGGACCGGGTGGGGCAGCTGCGCGACCGTGCGCTGCGGACGGTACGGGGGCTGCTGGACCGCGAGGAGCGGGGGCTGGCACACGCCCTGGGCCGGCCGTCGATGGAGCATCCCCAGCGGATGGTGGACGAGCGCGCGTCGGAGATCGACGCGCTGACCGGGCGGAGCCGGCGGGTGCTGGGGCATCTGCTGGACCGGGCGGATTCGGAGCTCGCCCACACCCGGGCGCGGGTGGTCGCCCTGTCACCGGCGGCGACGCTGGAGCGCGGCTACGCGGTGCTGCAACGGGCCGACGGCCATGTCGTACGGAGTCCCGAGGACGCGGGGGCGCCGGGCGAGGTGCTCCGGGCCCGGGTCTCGGGCGGCGAGTTCGCCGTACGGGTCGGCGAGTGACCGCACCCGCGGGCGCACCCGCAGATGTGGACGGACGAGGTCAATGGCCCCCGGTGGGCCGGAACGTAGGGTGGGAAGCATGACGGACGACGCGACTACGGCGGCTGGTGCCACGGGCACGCTCGGCTACGAGCAGGCCCGCGACGAGCTGATCGAGGTGGTGCGCCGCCTGGAGGCGGGCGGTACGACGCTGGAGGAGTCGCTCGCGCTCTGGGAGCGGGGCGAGGAGCTGGCGAAGGTGTGCCGGCACTGGCTGGAAGGCGCGCGCGCCCGGCTGGACGCCGCTCTGGCGGGCCCGGCCGACTCCCTGGAGAGCGGCGGCACCACGGCCGACAACGGCTGAGACCGCCGCTGACGGCTTTCCGGGACCGCTGTCGGCAAGGATCGGGATCGCTGTGGGACGAGTCACTCCGTCCAATTTTAGTTGAAAGTTAACCTACCTCTCGGTTACCGTGATCCGCGTTGCTCGATCCACGTGTACGTCCGGAAGGTATTACGCACCGATGTCCCTCGCTCTTGACGCTGCCGCCCAGGACCTCCTCTTCCGTGAGGCCCGCACCGCCAACACCTTCACCGACGAGCCGGTGACCGATGAGCAGGTCCAGGCGATCTACGACCTGGTCAAGTACGGGCCGACCGCGTTCAACCAGTCGCCGCTGCGCGTCGTCCTGGTCCGCTCCGACGACGCCCGCGCCCGTCTGGTGAAGCACATGGCCGAGGGCAATCAGCCGAAGACCTCGACCGCCCCGCTGGTCGCGATCCTGGCCACCGACAACGAGTTCCACGAGGAGCTCCCGGCCCTGATGCCGCACTTCCCGCAGGCCAAGGACGCGTTCTTCTCCGAGCGCCCGGTCCGCGAGTCGGCCGCCTCGCTGAACGGCGCGCTGCAGGCCGCCTACTTCATCATCGGCGTCCGCGCCGCCGGCCTGGCCGCGGGCCCGATGACCGGCTACGACGCCGCGGGCATCGAGAAGGAGTTCCTGGACGGCGACCACAACGTGCTGATGGTCGTCAACATCGGCAGGCCGGGCGAGGACGCCTGGTTCCCGCGTCTGCCGCGCCTCGCCTACGACGAGGTCGTCACGACCGTCTGACCCTCGCCACGCGCATGCGGAAGACCCTGGAGCACCGAGTGCTCCAGGGTCTTGCGCATGCGGGCCGCAGGGGCGCCGGGACGGCACGCCCCGGCGGCGGCGTCAGGACGTCTTGAGTGCGGCGGCCATCTCCGCCAGCCGCTCCGGCGAGGCGGAACCCGTGACCACCGTGGTCGCGTCCTTGTCGTGGCGCACGAGGGCGTCGTACTTCGGCCCCTCCCAGTGCTGCCAGGTCTCGCCCGCGACCTGCCGCGTACGCCCGGTGTTCTTGGCGTCCTGGCTGACCTCGGTCACGTACTTCTTCGCCGGGGACGTGGACTGCTCCACCGCGACGTACTTGCCCTCCGGGTCGAGGAAGCCCAGGTGCCAGCTGTTGCCCGCCTTGCGGTCGTAGCTGACCGAGGTCGGCTTCCACTTCTCGGTCAGTCCGTCCGGCGCGGCCACGGGGTACGGCGCCGCGCGCCGGGCCGTCTGGAGCTCCACCCGGTAGTCGACCGCCTCGACCGGGTTGGCGTTCCCGCCGTGCGGAACGAAGATATAAACAACCCCTGCCGCGGCGGAGACGACCACCATCGACAGGAACATGTCCCGCACCGTCTGCTTGCCTCGCTTGCTAGCCACGGGTCCATGGTCGCATTAGCCCCGATGGGCCCGACCCGGGGGCAGCCGCTCAAAAGTGACCCGGTCTGCTCATTTTGTCGACCTGACGATAGAGTCGCAGCACCCTCTTCCGGTCGTCGCCGTACAGAAAGGTGCGCTCCGATGTCCGAGCATCATCTGCCGTCTCAGCTCGAGGTCTCCCCCGAGGCCCCCGACCGCAACCTTGCCCTGGAACTGGTCCGGGTCACCGAGGCCGCCGCCATGGCGGCCGGACGCTGGGTGGGCCGTGGCGACAAGATCGGCGCCGACGGCGCCGCCGTGAAGGCCATGCGGACCCTCGTCTCCACCGTCTCGATGAACGGCGTCGTCGTCATCGGCGAGGGCGAGAAGGACGAAGCCCCCATGCTGTTCAACGGCGAGCGCGTCGGTGACGGCACCGGCCCCGAGGTCGACATCGCCGTGGACCCGATCGACGGCACGACCCTGAACGCCAAGGGCATGCCGAACGCGATCGCCGTGCTGGCCGCCGCGGACCGCGGCGCCATGTTCGACCCGTCGGCCGTCTTCTACATGGACAAGCTGGTCACCGGCCCCGAGGCCGCCGACTTCGTCGACATCAACGCCCCCGTCTCGGTGAACATCCGCCGTGTCGCGAAGGCGAAGAACTCCGCCCCCGAAGATGTCACCGTCGTCGTCCTCGACCGCCCGCGCCACGAGGGCATAGTCAAGGAGATCCGCGAGACCGGCGCCCGGATCAAGTTCATCTCCGACGGCGATGTCGCGGGCTCGATCATGGCCGCCCGCGAGGGGACCGGCGTCGACCTGCTGATGGGCATCGGCGGCACCCCCGAGGGCATCATCTCGGCCTGCGCCATAAAGTGCCTCGGCGGTGTCATCCAGGGCAGGCTCTGGCCCAAGGACGAGGCCGAGCGCCAGCGCGCGCTGGACGCCGGGCACGACCTGGACCGGGTGCTGTCCACCGACGACCTGGTCAGCGGCGACAACGTGTTCTTCGTCGCGACCGGCATCACGGACGGTGAGCTGATGCGCGGTGTGCGCTACCGCGCGGAAACGGCGACCACCGAGTCGATCGTCATGCGGTCCAAGTCCGGCACCATCCGGAAGATCGACTCCACGCACCGGCTCTCGAAGCTGCGCGCCTACAGCGCGATCGACTTCGACCGCGCGAAGTAGGCCCGGCAGCGCAAGAGGCGGAACGCGAAGAGGCGCCCCCCGTGTGCGGTGGGGGCGCCTCTTCGCGTAGCCGTCGGGGCAGTGCCCGCGATTGCGGGCCGTACGGACCCGGGCCGCTCCCGGGCCGCCGGGGGCGGTCAGCCCGCCGCAGCGATGCGGCCCGTCGCGCCGGCGGACGCGGACGAGGTCTTGAGCTCCATCTCGCGCCGTCTGCGACGGGCGAGCACCACACGGCGCTCGGCGGCGGTGAGCCCGCCCCACACCCCGTACGGCTCCGGCTGCACGAGCGCGTGCTCCTGGCATTCGATCATCACCGGGCAGCGCGCGCAGACCCGCTTCGCGGACTCCTCGCGCGCGAGTCTGGCAGCAGTCGGCTCCTTCGAAGGGGCGAAGAACAGCCCGGCCTCGTCCCGGCGGCACACCGCCTCCGAGTGCCAGGGGCCGGCCTGGTCCTCCCGCGCGGGGGTGCGCTGGGGAGGAACGGCAGCGACCTGCAGGGGCTGATGCGGCAGTTGCAGCACGGTCTACTCCTGACGACGGCTTCGCGAGCGAGAGACGATGCAGCATTCCCTACCCGCTGTGCGCGTGCCCATGCACTGAGTGGCCCTCGGTTCCAGGGCGCCGAATTCCCGTCGACCGGGAATTTGGCTTGTTTTCGAAGGGGTTAGCCGAGGCCGGTCGGGTTTCGCAAAAGTTTCCGCGAGTTCTCGCGGTTGTCGCGAGCGCGAGAGAGAGCGCGGCGCGGAGTACGGCGAAGTGCGCACCGAAGAGCACGCCCCTATCCGAGGTATTTGCGCAGCCGGTCCTGGAGATCCGCGATGAACTTCCCCCGCTTGGGCTTCGCCTCGACACTGCCGAACACGGAATAGCCGTTGACGACGACCACCGGCGCTTCGGGGTCCGCGGATTCCAGTGTGGTGACTTCGAAATTACCGAAGATGCCCGTGCCGCTGCCGCGCAGCGAGATGTTCTCGGGGACCTTGACGTCCACACTCCCGAACACGGAAGTCGCGTTGATGACGGTGAGTCTCTGACCGAAAAGCGCCTCGGTCAGATCGATCTCCACGCTGCCGAAGAGCGCGAAGGCGTTCGTACGGCCGCCGACCCGCCAGCGACCCTTGCGGGTCGAGCTGCTGAAGATCGCCACCAGGTTGTCCGCGGGGCCCGTGGGGCTGTCGTGGCCGTGGGCGCCGGGGGCGGCCGGGCGGGCGGTGCCCGCCGGACCGGGCAGATCCCGTACCAGCGGCTCCAGCTCGCCGACGGTCTTGGCACGGTAGACCGCGTCGACCCGCTCGGCGTGTTCGTCGGCGGTGAGCCGGCCCTCGGCCATGGCTTCGCGCAGGATGTCCGCGATCCGGTCACGGTCCGCGTCGGAGGCACGGATACCGGCCGGGGCCGTCGGGGGCGCCGGTTGCTGGGGCTGCTGGGGCTGCTTTTCGAGGTCCACCGGCCCAGGTTACCCAAACGCGATAGATCGCGACTAGGGCCTGTCCGGCGGATCAGGGTCGGACAGGGCGCGGCGTCCGGTGCGGTGCCTCGCGAGGCGCCGGAGCGTCTTGACAGCGGAGCTGTTCGGACGTTTCGGCAACGCCGCGAGGCGCCGTGCCAGACGCCGCGGCCCGGCCATGGTCCGCCGGACAGGCCCTCCTGGTGGCTGTGCCGCCCCCGCCGCGCGGGCGGCCCCGGGCGGCCGGACTGAGCCTTACCTCACAACTTCGGCGCCTCTGCGGCGTTCTACCCTGGTGGATGCGCTGCCCGAGGGAGGTCAGCCACCGTCTGCCGAGTGAGGAATGGCCGTAATGCCAGAGTTTGCGTACTCCGATCTGCTCCCCCTGGGCGAGGACACCACGCCGTACCGCCTGGTGACCTCCGAGGGTGTCTCCACCTTCGAGGCCGACGGTCGTACGTTCCTCAAGGTCGCTCCGGAGGCGCTGCGCACTCTGGCCGCCGAGGCCATGCACGACATCTCGCACTATCTGCGCCCCGCCCACCTGGCGCAACTGCGGCGGATCGTGGACGACCCGGAGGCGTCGTCGAACGACAAGTTCGTCGCGCTCGACCTGCTGAAGAACGCGAACATCGCCGCGGCGGGCGTGCTGCCGATGTGCCAGGACACCGGCACCGCGATCGTGATGGGCAAGCGCGGGCAGAACGTCCTCACCGAGGGTGGTGACGAGGAGGCGCTGTCGCACGGCATCTTCGACGCCTACACCAAGCTCAACCTCCGCTATTCGCAGATGGCTCCGCTCACCATGTGGGAGGAGAAGAACACCGGCTCGAACCTGCCCGCCCAGATCGAGCTGTACGCCACCGACGGCGGCGCGTACAAGTTCCTCTTCATGGCGAAGGGCGGCGGCTCGGCCAACAAGTCGTTCCTCTTCCAGGAGACCAAGGCCGTGCTGAACGAGGCCTCCATGATGAAGTTCCTGGAGGAGAAGATCCGTTCGCTGGGGACGGCCGCCTGCCCGCCGTACCACCTGGCGATCGTCGTCGGCGGTACGTCGGCCGAGTTCGCGCTCAAGACCGCGAAGTACGCCTCCGCGCACTACCTCGACGAGCTGCCGGCCGAGGGCTCCCCCACCGGCCACGGCTTCCGGGACAAGGAGCTGGAGGAGAAGGTCTTCGAGCTGACGCAGAAGATCGGTATCGGCGCCCAGTTCGGCGGCAAGTACTTCTGCCACGACGTACGCGTCGTCCGCCTCCCCCGGCACGGCGCCTCGCTGCCCGTCGCGATCGCCGTCTCCTGCTCGGCTGACCGCCAGGCCACCGCGAAGATCACCGCCGAGGGCGTGTTCCTGGAGCAGCTGGAGAAGGACCCGGCCCGCTTCCTCCCGGACACCACCGACGAGCACCTCGACGAGTCGGGCGACGTGGTGAAGATCGACCTCAACCGGCCGATGGACGAGATCCTCGCCGAGCTGACCAAGTACCCGGTCAAGACCCGGCTCTCGCTGACCGGCCCGCTGGTCGTGGCCCGCGACATCGCGCACGCCAAGATCAAGGAGCGGCTGGACGCGGGCGAGGAGATGCCGCAGTACCTGAAGGACCACCCGGTCTACTACGCGGGCCCGGCGAAGACGCCCGAGGGGTACGCCTCCGGCTCCTTCGGCCCGACGACGGCCGGCCGCATGGACAGCTATGTCGCGCAGTTCCAGGCGGCGGGCGGCTCCAAGGTGATGCTCGCCAAGGGCAACCGGTCCAAGCAGGTCACCGACGCGTGCGACGCGCACGGCGGTTTCTACCTCGGCTCGATCGGCGGCCCGGCGGCCCGGCTCGCGCAGGACTGCATCAAGAAGGTCGAGGTCATCGAGTACGAGGAGCTCGGCATGGAAGCGGTCTGGAGGATCGAGGTCGAGGACTTCCCCGCGTTCATCGTCGTCGACGACAAGGGCAACGACTTCTTCACCGAGCCCGCCCCTGCGCCGACGTTCACCAGCATTCCGGTGCGGGGCCCGGGTCTCGCCTGACCTGCCGCCCCGCACGGGGCACGGATGACATCACGGCCCCGCAGGGCGTTTCGGCCGGAGCGCTCCCGCGGGGCCGTTCTCATGCCTCCAGCAGGCCCGATGTCGCGACCAGACAGCCGAGTTGGGCCCGGCTGTTGCTGCCCAGCTGCTCGGAGACCCTGCGCACGTGCTGGGCGACGCTGCGGCGGCTCATGCCGAGGCGCCGGGCGGGCGGCCGTCGTGGTCGCGGTGGTGTTCCTCGTCAGGGTGTCCGGGCCGCGCGGGCGGGCAGGTGTCCCCGCCCGCTCCGGCGCCGGTCACGACGGGCCGGTGCGGTGACGGAGGACGGGACGCCCGGGGTTCGCGTACGGCGTTATTCAGCCAATCTTGCGGCGGTCGGTGAGGGGTCGGGTGCCCGGCGCGCCGTCCCGCACGCTCCCGGTGCGCCCCCGCCCGCCACGGAGCCCGCCCTCGGGGCGGCTGCTCCGCCGGCGCCGCTTTCACGCAGCGGGCCGCGCGACGGGCTTGCGTCGTACCGGGCCGCTTTGGTGGGTTGTCGGACGTTCCCGAAGCACGCCGCTCCCCGCCTCGAACACCTCCCGCACCGCACCGCACCGCACCCGGCGGACCGGCGCGGGTTCCTCCACCCTCACCGTCGAACACCGGAAAGGCGGACGCCGAATGACGCCGCTTCCCCACCGCAGCCACAGCGACGACCTGCTGTCCTTCATCAGCACCAGCCCTTCCCCGTACCACGCGGTGGCCAGTGCCGCCCAGCGCCTGGAGAAGGCCGGCTTCCGCGAACTGCGGGGCACGGACGACTGGACGGGCACGACCGGCGGCAGCTTCGTCGCCCGCGGCGGTGCGCTGATCGCCTGGTACGTCCCCGAGGGCGCCCCGGCGCACACCCCCTTCCGGATCGTCGGCGCCCACACCGATTCCCCGAATCTGCGGGTCAAGCCCGCCCCCGACACCGCCTCCGCGGGCTGGCGGCAGATCGGTGTGGAGATCTACGGCGGCGTTCCGCTGAACACCTGGCTCGACCGCGATCTCGGCATCTCCGGGCGGCTCGCGCTGCGCACCCCGGGCGGCGGCACCGGCTCCCGGCTCGTCCTGATCGACGAACCCCTTCTGCGGGTGCCCCAGTTGGCCATCCACCTGGACCGCACGGTCAACGAGGGGCTCTCGCTCGACCGGCAGCGCCACCTCGCCCCGGTGTGGGCGCTCGGCGAGCGCGAGGAGGGTGCGCTGCTGCACCGGGTCGCGGCGGCCGCCGAGGTGGAGCCGGACGAGGTACTCGGCTGGGACCTGATGCTGCACGACGTCCAGCCGCCCGGATACCTGGGCGCGGACCGGGAGTTCGTGGTGTCGGCGCGGCTGGACAACCTGGTGTCCGTGCACGCGGGCGTCACAGCCCTGGCGGGTGCGGCGAGTGCGGACGAGGCGCCCTCGTACATCCCCGTGCTGGCCGCCTTCGACCACGAGGAGGTCGGCAGCGGTTCGGAGACAGGTGCCCAGGGTCCGCTGCTGGAGCGGGTCCTGGGCCGCTCGGTCACCGCCCGCGGCGGCAGCCCGGAGGACTGGTCGCGGGCCCTGTCCGGTGCCTTCTGCGTCTCCGCCGACATGTCCCACGCGGTGCACCCCAACTACGCGGAGCGGCACGACCCGGAGCACCGTCCGCTGCCGAACGGCGGCCCCGCGCTCAAGGTCAACGTCAACCAGCGGTACGCCACCGACAGCACCGGCATGGCGGTGTTCGCGGCGGCGTGCGAGCGGGCCGACGTGCCGTGGCAGCCCTTTGTCTCCAACAACGCGATGCCGTGCGGCACCTCGATCGGCCCGATCACCGGGGCCCGGCTGGGGGTACCGACGGTCGACGTGGGGGTGCCGGGGCTCTCCATGCACTCGTCGCGCGAGCTGTGCGGGGCGGACGACCCCGGTCATCTGGCCGCCGCGCTGGGCGCGTTCATGACGTCCGGCTGACCTGCGCCGAACAGCCCGGAGGGGCGGAGCGGTCTCGGTCGCCCCGCCCCTCCACGCGCTGGTGGAACGGTCCCGCTACGCGAACCGCTGCTGCGCGCCGCCGTCGCAGCTCTGCAGCTTCAGCGGCTCCTTCGCACCGGCCAGCGTCAGGCACAGCCCGGTCGAGGCCGCCGGGCGCAGGGTGCCCGACTGCTTGACGAACTGCTGGTTGGCCCCGCCCGAGCAGTTGTACAGGATGAGCGTGGCGCCCGCCTTGTAGTCGGCGCCCGGCACGTCCAGGCACCGGTCGTGGCTCAGCGCCGTACGGAGGGTCTTGGTGCCGGAGTCGTACCACCAGCCCTGGTTGCGGCCGCCGTGGCAGTCCCAGCCGCCGACCTTCGTGTCATTGCGGGTCACCGAGCCGGGGACGTCCATACAGGTGCCCGTGGCCTCGTTCTTCAGGGGCTGGAACAGGTCGTCCCACGCCCCGGCCCGCAGGACCGGGTTTCCGGTGCTCGCCGGGTCGGCGCAGCCGGCCTCGCGCAGGTTCGAGTTGTAGATCTGGGTCAGGCAGGACGCGAAGGCGCCGTGGCCTCGCGCGTTCGGGTGGTAGGACTGCCGCACGGAGTTGGAGTCCGGCGGGAAGTGCCCGAGGTCGATGTAGAGGCCGCGGGCCCAGGTGGACTCGCTGCAGACCTCGTGCCCGTGGAAGAGCCGGGAGTTGTCGAGGTAGACGGCCCCGGTGTCCGAGGCGACCTTGCGCATGCCGCGCTCGAAGGCGGGCACGGCGGCGTTGCGGCCCCAGGAGGCGTCGGAGTCGTATCCGGCGCAGCCCCCGGGAAGCTTCCCGGGGAAGTCCGGGTTGTCGTAGAAGTCCGGGCCGATGGGGCTCGGGTAGCCCATGACCACGAGCTTGTAGTCGCTGTCGGCGTAGCCCGCCCCGGACATGACGGTCCTCAGGTCGCGCACCGTCTTCTCGACCTTGGGGACGAGCGCGTCGACGCGCGCCTGCCAGCCGCCCTCGTACTTGGGCTGGCAGGTGCCCTGGGAGAGCACCCAGCGCGTGACGCAGTCCGTCATGACCGGGCCGAACTGGAGGTCGTCGTTGGCGCCCGCGACGAGCACGATCATCTTGATGCGGGTGTTGCGTGCCTTGATGGCGAGGTTGTCGCTCTGCACCAGCTCGTCGGCGTACTGCTTCGAGCCGCCGATCTCGATGTTGCCGGTGTACGCGCCGGAGCAGGAGACGTTGTACGTGACGTCCGCCGGGATGCCGGTGCGGTGGATGGCGGAGTCGGGCGAGCGGTGGCACCAGTTGTCGGGGCCGTTGGTGCCGGCCTCGTACGTGCCGACGCCCTCGCCGGAGATCTCGCTGTCGCCGAGCGAGATCAGCCCGGTCTTGCGCTGGGCGAGCGGGCGCTCGGCCGGGTCGCCGTACAGCTGGGTGGCCTCGGCGGCGCGGATGGCCTCCAGTTCGGGCGACAGGGGGGTGGATGCGGTAGTGCTGGAGCCGGACCGGTCCGTCGCGCCGGCCGGTCCTGCGGCGGCGGCCATGCCGCCGAGTGCCGCCGCCATGGCCGCGGCGGCCGCGACCGTACAGCGAAGTCTGTGCCTGGTGCGCCTCATTGCGCCTCCCCGGGTTGTGGTTACCCCCGGTATTTACTGGTCGGTAGGCGACTTGGGAATAGACAGAACAAGACAAGTGCTCAACTTTTTCAGGAGGTTGAACGAGATGGACGAGTCACAGGCCGGCGCACGGACCCCCGCGGGCTCCACGGATTTCCGCATCGAGCACGATTCGATGGGCGAGGTGAGGGTGCCTGCGAACGCCAAGTGGCGGGCCCAGACGCAGCGCGCGGTGGAGAACTTCCCGGTCTCCGGGCAGCGCCTGGAACGGGCCCACATCGAGGCCCTGGCCAGGATCAAGGCCGCCGCCGCCAAGGTGAACGCCGAGCTGAAGGTGCTCGACCCGGAGATCGCCGCGGCCATCCAGGAGGCCGCCGCCGAGGTCGCCGAGGGGCGCTGGGACGACCACTTCCCGGTCGATGTCTTCCAGACCGGCTCGGGCACCTCGTCCAACATGAACACCAACGAGGTGGTGGCCACGCTCGCCACCGAGCGCCTGGGCCGCGAGGTCCATCCGAACGACCACGTCAACGCCTCGCAGTCGTCCAACGACGTCTTCCCGTCCTCCATCCACATCGCCGCTACGGCGGCGGTCACCGGCGACCTGATCCCGGCGCTGGACCATCTGGCCTCCGCCCTGGAGCGCAAGTCCGCCGAGTTCGCGACGGTCGTGAAGTCGGGGCGTACGCATCTGATGGACGCCACGCCCGTCACCCTCGGCCAGGAGTTCGGCGGCTACGCGGCACAGGTCAGGTACGGGGTCGAGCGGCTGCGCGCCTCCCTCCCCCGCCTCGCCGAGCTGCCCCTGGGCGGCACGGCCGTGGGCACCGGCATCAACACGCCGCCCGGCTTCTCCGCCGCCGTCATCGCCGAGGTCGCCCGCACCACCGGGCTGCCGCTGACGGAGGCCCGGGACCACTTCGAGGCGCAGGGCGCGCGGGACGGCCTCGTGGAGACCTCGGGCCAGCTGCGTACCATCGCCGTCTCGCTCACCAAGATCTCCAACGATCTGCGCTGGATGGCGTCCGGACCGCGCACCGGACTCGCCGAGATCGGCCTCCCCGACCTCCAGCCGGGCTCGTCGATCATGCCGGGGAAGGTGAACCCCGTCGTCCCCGAGGCCGTGCTGATGGTCGCCGCCCAGGTGACGGGGAACGACGCGACGGTCGCCACGGCGGGCGCGGCGGGCAACTTCGAGCTGAACGTGATGCTTCCGGTCATCGCGAAGAACCTGCTGGAGTCGGTCCGGCTGCTGGCCAACGTCTCCCGGCTGCTCGCGGACCGCACGGTCGACGGGATCACGGCGAACGTGGAACGGGCCAGGGAGTACGCCGAGTCCTCGCCCTCCGTCGTCACGCCGCTGAACAAGTACATCGGCTACGAGGAGGCGGCGAAGGTCGCCAAGAAGTCCCTGGCGCAGCGCCGGACCATTCGCGAGGTGGTCCTGGAGTCGGGGTACGTCGAGCGCGGCGACCTCACCGTGGAGCAGCTCGACGAGGCCCTGGACGTGCTGCGCATGACCCACCCGTGACCCGCACGGCAGCCGCGGGGTTCGGCCCCTCCAAGAGGCTGTCGGGTGGCCTCCGGCCGGGCGGCCACGCCCTGGCGCGCACGCTTCCCGCGTTGTCATGGGCCGACGACGCTCCTTCCCCGAGCTCTCGGCTCCGCTTGAGCAGGGGAGGCCCCGTCCACCCCCTCCTCCGCCTTGGAATCGCACGTGCCGGACCGCGTCCGCATTCCGATCCGAGGTCACCCGACACCCTCTAAGATCCGTCCATGGCAGGTACTGGAGACATCGAGCACTGGGCGCCGGGTGATCAGATCCTGTGGCGCTACCGCCGCAACGGCGCGTCGGCCGGGTCCGGGGCGCCGGAGCACGCCCCGGACCCGTTCCACATCTGCCGCCCCGTCACCGTCGTCCAGGACACCGACGAGCTGCTCGCGGTGTGGGTGGCGCCCGGCACCGAGTGCGTGAAGCCGGTGCTGGCCGACGGCGGCGACGTGCGCGCCGAGCCGCTCGCCACCCGCTACACCGCCCCGCGCACCACCGTCCGCTCCCCCTGGCTGGGCAACGGCGTGCTGAAGCTCGCCCGGCCCGGCGACCCCTGGTCCGTCTGGCTGTTCTGGGAGCCGGTCTGGCAGTTCCGCAGCTGGTACGTGAATCTGGAGGAACCGCACACCCGCTGGCAGGGCGGCGTCGACTCCGAGGATCACTTTCTCGACATCTCCGTCTACCCCGACCGCAGCTGGGTCTGGCGCGACGAGGACGAGTTCGCCATGGCGCAGCGGGCCGGTCTGATGCCCCCGCAGACCGCCCAGCGGGTGCGGGAGGCGGGCCGGGACGCCGTCGAACTGATTCAGCAGTGGGGCGCCCCGTTCCGCGACGGCTGGGAGAACTGGCGGCCCGATCCACAATGGCGGGTTCCCGCGCTTCCGGATGACTGGGACCGCACCCCCTCGCATATGCCGTCGTGAGACCCTTGATGCACCCCAGGGGGGCAAACGTAGGATCGTCCTCCGGAGTGCCGCTCCACTCCAACCGGAAGGCGCGGCAATGGACCTGACCACAAGTCACCGCACGAGCACCACGCACTGAATGAGCCACATGAGCCACGTCAGTCGTATGAATCGTATGAACCACTACGAGGGGGTGGAGACGTGCTCGCTGTTGCCCGCCCCGTCGCCGGAAACGTTGTCACCGACCCACGCCGCAAGCATCAGGTTTCAGCCCCTCGTTCCGGGGCATCCGGTGACAGCCGTTGTTATCGCCGCTCCTGCCGGGGCACAGTAACGCCCCAACTGGTGATTGCCTCATACAACCGGCCCGGACGGACGGAACCCCACGCGTGACGGAGCACCCCACCTCCCACGAAGGCCGGCAGCCTCTCGCCGCCCGGCCGCAGGAACGCACCCGGCCGCGGCAGCAGGACGCCGCGCCGGCCGTTTCCCCTGCCGCCGCGATCCCCAACCCTGCCCTGGCGCCGGGATCGGGAGCCGGCCCCGCGGCGAGCAACGGCCCCGCAGGACTCGATCCGCAGGCCGCGGTCCGTCGCGAGGGCGACCGGCTGCGCTTTGTCGGGGCCGCCACCCGGCGGATCGCCCGCGGCATCGACCTGGACGAGATCGTGCTCGGCCTGTGCCGGGCCAGTGTGCCCACGTTCTCCGACGCCATACTGGTCTACCTGCGCGACCCGCTCCCGGTCGGCGACGAGCGGCCGGTCTCTCCCTTCGTGCTGCGGCTGCGCCGGTCCGACCGGCTGCGGCTGAACGAGGAGGAGACGGAGAGCGCGCCGGAGACCGAGCGCCTGCGGCTGCCGGTCATCGATCCGCACGGCGACCTGACGCCCGCGGCCGAGCTGTGCGAGGTCCGTTCGGGCGGCGCGCTGGCCGAGGTGCTGCGCGGGGTGCGGCCGGTCTTCGGGGACTCCGCGGCGGCCCGTGCCGCGCTGCCCGAGCTGCTCGGCGCCGGCCGGACCGTACCCACCGGACACCGCGCGATCCTCGCCCCGCTGCGCGGCCGTCGGCGGGTGATCGGCGCCGCCGTCTTCCTCCGCGGAACGGAGCGGCCGCCCTTCGAGTCCAACGACCTGCTGGTCGCGGCCCAGTTGGCGACGCACACCGCGCTCGGCATCGACAAGGCCGTGCTGTACGGGCGCGAGGCGTACATCGCCGACGAGCTCCAGCGCACCATGCTGCCCGACTCGCTGCCGCAGCCGACCGGCGTCCGGCTCGCCTCCCGCTATCTGCCGGCCGCCGAGACGGCCCGGGTCGGCGGCGACTGGTACGACGCGATCCCACTGCCCGGGAGCAGGGTCGCCCTGGTCGTCGGCGATGTCATGGGCCACTCCATGACGTCCGCGGCGATCATGGGGCAGCTGCGCACCACCGCGCAGACCCTCGCCGGGCTCGACCTGCCGCCGCAGGAGGTGCTGCACCACCTCGACGAGCAGGCGCAGCGGCTCGGCAGCGACCGCATGGCGACCTGCCTGTACGCGGTGTACGACCCGGTGGCGCACCGGATCACCATCGCCAACGCCGGGCATCCGCCGCCCGTCCTGCTCCATCTGGGCGGCCGTGCGGAGGTGCTGCGGGTGCCGCCGGGCGCCCCGATCGGTGTCGGCGGGGTGGACTTCGAGGCCGTCGAGCTGGACGCGCCCGCGGGCGCCACGCTGCTGCTGTACACGGACGGTCTGGTGGAGTCCCGGCTGCGGGACGTCTGGACCGGGATCGAGCAGCTGCGCGAGCGGCTCGCCGCCACCGCCCGGCTGACCGGCCCGGACCACTCGCCGCCGCTGGAGGCGCTGTGCGACGACGTCCTGGACATGCTCGGTCCGGGCGACCGGGACGACGACATCGCGCTGCTCGCCGCCCGGTTCGGCGGAATCGCGCCGAGCGACGTCGCGTACTGGCACCTCGAACCGGAGGAGACCGCGCCGGGCCGGGCCCGCAGGCTGGCCCGCCGCGCGCTCGGCCGCTGGGGTCTCGACGACCTCTCCGACGCGGTGGAGCTGCTGGTCAGCGAGGTGGTGACCAACGCGGTGCGTTACGCGGAGCGACCGGTGACGCTGCGGCTGCTGCGTACCGACACCCTGCGCTGCGAGGTCGGCGACGACTCCCCGCAGCTGCCCCGGCAGCGCCGGGCGCGTGACATGGACGAGGGCGGTCGTGGCCTGTTCCTGGTGAACCGGCTGGCCAGACGGTGGGGGGCGACGCGCCTTTCGACCGGCAAGGTGGTCTGGTTCGAGATGCCGACGCGGGGCCAGTAACAGGGCCGGGTGAAAGGGTCCGGAACGGGCACGGGGCAGAGCCCTGTACGCAGGGTAGCGAAATGTTGCCGACCTCCTGTCGGCGGGTTTGACTTCAGTCGTGAACGAGACGACCTGACCGAAACCCCCACCGACGGGAGGACGCTCGTGTCCGAGGAACCCAAGACCAGGAACACCCCCTACACCACGAACAACGCCGGAATCCCGGTGGAGAGCGACGAGCACTCGCTCACTGTCGGAGCCGACGGACCGATCCTGCTCCAGGACCACTACCTCATCGAGAAGATGGCCCAGTTCAACCGTGAACGGGTCCCCGAACGGGTGGTCCACGCCAAGGGATCCGGCGCGTACGGCACCTTCAGGGTGACCAATGACGTCAGCCAGTTCACCAAGGCCGACCTCTTCCAGCCGGGCAAGCAGACCGCCATGCTCGCCCGCTTCTCCACGGTCGCCGGCGAGCAGGGCTCCCCGGACACCTGGCGCGACCCCCGCGGATTCGCGCTGAAGTTCTACACGGAGCAGGGCAACTACGACATGGTCGGCAACAACACGCCGATCTTCTTCGTGCGTGACCCGATGAAGTTCCAGGACTTCATCCGCTCGCAGAAGCGCCGTCCGGACAGCGCGGTGCGCGACCACGACATGCAGTGGGACTTCTGGACCCTGTCCCCCGAGTCCGCCCACATGGTGACGTGGCTGATGGGCGACCGGGGCATCCCCAAGACGTACCGCAACATGAACGGCTACAGCTCGCACACCTACATGTGGATCAACGCGGGCGGCGAGCGGTTCTGGGTGAAGTACCGCTTCAAGACCGACCAGGGCATCGACTTCTACACGCAGGACGAGGCCGACCGGATGGCCGGTGTGGACGGTGACGTCCACCGCCGCGACCTGTTCGAGGCGATCAAGCGCGGTGACCACCCGAGCTGGACGCTCTACGTCCAGGTGATGCCGTTCGACGACGCGCCGGACTATCGGTTCAACCCGTTCGACCTCACGAAGGTGTGGCCGCACGGCGACTACCCGGAGATCGAGGTCGGCCGGATGACGCTCGACGAGAACCCGGAGGACTTCTTCGTCCACATCGAGCAGGCGTCCTTCGAGCCGTCGAACCTGGTGCCCGGCATCGGTCCGTCGCCCGACAAGATGCTGCTCGGCCGGCTCTTCTCGTACCCGGACACCCACCGGTACCGGATCGGCCCGAACTACGCGCAGCTGCCCCCGAACCGCCCGCGGTTCGGCCGGAACTCGTATGCGAAGGACGGCCCGATGCGGTACGAGCCGGCTCGTACGGGAGCGGTCTACGCACCGAACTCGTACGGCGGTCCGGCCGCGGACACCGAACGCTACGGCGACCCGGCGGGCTGGGCCACGGCGGGCGAGATGGTGCACGAGGCGTACAAGCTGCACCGCGAGGACGACGACTGGGGCCAGGCGGGCACGATGGTGCGCAAGGTCCTGGACGACGCGGCCCGCGAGCGGCTGGTGTCGAACATTTCCGGCCATCTACTGGACGGTGTGAGCGCCCCGGTCCTGGAGCGCGCGCTGCAGTACTGGCGCAACGTGGACAAGGACCTCGGCGACCGGATCGCCAAGAAGGTCAACGGCGGCTGACGCACGGGAATCGCATCAGGGGCGGTGCCGGCCGGCACCGCCCCTGACTCATGCGTTCACCGCCGCCTCAGGCGCTCACCGCGCGGATGGAGCGTCGTTGCCGCTGTTGTTGCCGTTTCCGTCGCCCGGTTTGCCGCCGCCCCCGCCGCCGCCCCCGCCGCCGCCCGGCACGCCCGGGGACTGGCTCGCCGGCGGCACATCCGGCGACTGGCTCGCCGGCGGCACGTCCGGGGACTGGCTCGACGTCGGCACGTCCGGCGACTTGCTCGCGCTCTGCGAGGGCAGGTCCGGCGACTTGGACGGGGTGGTGTCGGTGCTCGCCGACTGCGAGGGGGACATCGACGGTGTGGTCGGTACGGTGACCTCGCCGCTCTCGACGTCCTCCAGGTCGAACCGGGCGCTGGAGCCGCCGCCCAGCGCGCCGAGGGTGTAGTCCGCCCAGATCTGCGCCGGGAAGCCACCACCGTTGGCCCGGCCGGAGTTGGCCGTGCCGGTCAGGCTGACCTGGCCGCCGCCCTCCTTGGGCGATTCACCGAAGAGCGCGACGACCGTGGTGAGCTCCGGGGTGTAGCCGGCGAACCAGGCCGACTTGTTGTTCTCCGACGTACCGGTCTTGCCCGCCGCATCGTACGCCGTGGTGTTGGCCGCCCGGCCGGAGCCGTCGTCGACCACACCGGTCAGGACGGAGGTCACGGTGTCGGCGGACTTGCGGCTGATCACCTGGCTGCCGATGCCCTCGACCGGCTCGACCGACCGCTCACGGTGCTCGGCCGACTTCACGATGAACGGGTTGACCTTCTTGCCGTGGTTGTCGAGCGTGGCGTACGCGCCCGCCATGTCCCAGGTCGAGGCGTTCATCGTGCCGAGCGTGATGGCGGGGCGCTCGGGGAAGTTCTTGTCCGGTACGCCGAGGTCGAGCGCGGTCTTCTTCACCGCGGCCGGACCGACGTCGACGACCATCTGCGCGAAGGCCGAGTTGATCGACGCGTTCATCGCCTTCTGCACGGTGACGTCGCCGTAGCTCCGGTCGTCCTCGTTCTCCGGGGCGAACGGGGTGTCGCTGCCCACCACGGGCCGCTTGCTGGTGCCGTCGTAGACGGTGTTGACGCCGATCAGGTCGCCGTCCTGGGTCTTCGACTCGTTCTCCAGCGCGGAGGCGAACACCAGCGGCTTGAAGGTGGAGGCGGGCTGGTAGTCCTGGCGCGTGGCGTTGGAGTAGTAGTGCTTGACGTAGTCCACCCCGCCGTACATCGCGACGACGGCGCCGGTCTTCGGGTCCACCGAGGTGGCACCGGCCTGGACGGTCGCGTCGACCTTGTTGTTCTCGCGGTCCAGCTTGGACTCCAGCTGGCGGTCGACGGACTGCTCCAGCGCCTTCTGGCGCTTCTTGTCGATGTTGAGCGTGAAGGTCCAGCCGCCGGCCTGCCGCATCTCTTCCGTGATGCCCTGCTTTTCCAGCTCCATGTTGGCCGCCTCGACGAGGTAGCCGGTCTGGCCCTCCAAGCCCTTGGCGGGCTTGGGCTTGTCCGGGACCGGGAACTCGAGTTTGTCGCGCTCGGCCTGGTCGAGCCAGTGCATCTCGACCATGTTGTCGAGCGTGTAGTTCCAGCGGTCCTCGACGAGCTTCTTGCCGGTATCCGTCGCGTACGCCCAGTCGTACTGGCCGGGGGCCTGGAGCAGCGAGGCCAGGTAGGCGCCCTGGGAGACGTTGAGGTCCTTGGCATCGACCCCGTAGTACGCCTGCGCCGCAGCCTGGATCCCGTCCGCCTGGCGTCCGTAGAACGCGGTGTTCATGTAGCCGGCGAGGATCTCGCTCTTGCCGTACTTCTGCTCGACCTTGAGGGAGATCACCAGTTCCTTGAGCTTGCGGCTGATCGTCTGGTCCGGAGTCAGGTAGTAGTTCTTCACGTACTGCTGGGTGATGGTCGAGCCGCCCTGCTTGCCCTTGCCGCTGAGGGTGTTGAAAAGGCCGCGCGCCATGCCCTTCAGATCGACGCCGTGGTCGTCGTAGAACGACTTGTTCTCGGCGGCGACGAAGGCGTGCTGTACATCCTTGGGGACCTCGGCGAGGTCCACGATCTGGCGGTTGACCCCCTGACCGGTCCGGGTGAGCACTGTGCCGTCGCTGTACTGGTAGACATTGCTCTGCCGCTCGGCCCGGGCGTTGGCCTCCGGTATGTCCACGTACATGTAGAGCGCGACGAAGGCGCCCATGCCCAGCAGGCAGAGCCCGAAGAAGGCACCCAGCATCTTCTTCCAGGTGAAGAGTCTGCGTATGCCGCCCCTCTTCGCGGCCCGCCGCGCTCCGCGCCGCTGGGCTCGTCGCGCATCCGCTCGACCCATCGCTGTGTTGCTCCTGTTTCTCTGCTCGACCAGATCAGCTCAGCCCGGCCAGCTAACACCGTTGGCAAGGCCGTAAAGCAAGCGATGCGGTCTTTTCCGGACGTGACAATCAGCACCCGCTCTCAAGGGAACCGACTCATGAAGGATGCCCAAGGTTGCTAGAGCGGGTAATCTGTAATCACATTGCTAGCACCGAGTCAGTCTTCGAAACGGGGGATTCCATGCCCGACCACGGCAATCCGCACGATGTGGCCACCCTGGCCGCCGACCTCACGCCCGACGCCCCGCAGATGCCCGAACCGCAGGTGAGGGAGGTGACGGCGCACAGCATCCCCGGCGGTCTCGGCCTGCTGCTGACCGTGCTGGGGGTGATCGCCGGCATCGGCCTCGCGATCATCGGCGGCGTCATCGCCTCGAACGGGAACCCCGGCCCGGGCGTCCCGGTCTGCATCTTCGGGGTCCTGCTCGTCATCGCCTCGTTCTTCTGCATGACGGGTGTGAAGATGGTCGCACCGGGCGAGGCCCGGGTGATCCAGCTCTTCGGCCGCTACGTCGGCACGATCCGCACCGACGGGCTGCGCTGGATCAACCCGCTCACCAGCAGCCGGAAGATCTCCACCCGGGTCCGCAACCACGAGACCGCGGTCCTGAAGGTCAACGACGCCTACGGCAACCCGATCGAGCTCGCGGCGATCGTCGTCTGGAAGGTCGAGGACACCGCGCAGGCGCTCTTCGAGGTCGACGACTTCCTGGAGTTCGTCGCCACCCAGACCGAGGCGGCCGTCCGGCACATCGCGATCGAGTACCCGTACGACGCCCACGAGGAGGGCGGCCTCTCGCTGCGCGGCAACGCGGAGGAGATCACCGAGAAGCTGGCCGTGGAGCTCACCGCCCGGGTGCAGGCCGCCGGCGTACGGATCATCGAATCGCGCTTCAGCCATCTCGCGTACGCCCCCGAGATCGCCTCCGCGATGCTCCAGCGCCAGCAGGCCGGCGCGGTGGTCGCGGCCCGGCAGCAGATCGTCGAGGGCGCGGTCGGCATGGTCGAGATGGCGCTCACCCGGATCGCCGAGCAGGACATCGTCGAGCTCGACGCGGAGCGCAAGGCGTCCATGGTCAGCAATCTGATGGTGGTGCTGTGCGGTGACCGCGCGGCGCAGCCGGTCCTGAACACGGGCACTCTTTACCAGTGACCGAACAGACCCCGGCCCGCCGGACCCCGCCGCGGCGCAAGCAGATGCTGCTGCGGCTGGATCCGGCGGTGCACGACGCGCTGGCCCGCTGGGCCTCCGACGAACTGCGCAGCGCGAACGCCCAGATCGAGTTCCTGCTGCGCAGGGCGCTGGCGGAGGCGGGCCGCCTGCCGGGCACGGCGCGGCCGATCCCCCGCCGGGGGCGCCCCCCGAAGGACGCGCCGGGCCCGTCCGACGACTGAACACCGGGATCCCGGGGCGGTGACCTGGGTATACACCAGGGGTATACACGCCGTGTACAGTGCTCGGCATGTCTATCGGCCACACCCTGCTCGGACTCCTGGAGTCCGGCCCCCGCCACGGCTACGACCTCAAGCGCGCGTTCGACGAGAAGTTCGGCCACGACCGCCCCCTGCACTACGGCCAGGTCTACTCGACCATGTCCCGGCTGCTCAAGAACGGCCTCGTCGAGGTCCACGGCGTGGAGAGCGGCGGCGGCCCCGAGCGCAAGCGGTACGCCATCACCGAGGCCGGGATCACCGATGTCGGCACCTGGCTCGCGCAGCCGGAGAAGCCCGAGCCGTACCTCCAGTCGACGCTCTACACCAAGGTCGTCCTGGCCCTGCTCACCGGCCGCAGCGCCGAGGCGCTGCTGGACACCCAGCGCACCGAGCACCTGCGCCTCATGCGCATCCTCACCGACCGCAAGCGCAAGGGCGACCTCGCCGATCAACTGATCTGCGACCACGCGCTCTTCCACCTCGAAGCCGATCTGCGCTGGCTGGAACTGACCGCCGCCCGGCTCGACCGTCTCGCCGCGGCGGTGGGCGCGTGATCCCCACCGGCTCCCTGCTCAGCGCCGAAGGCCTGTACAAGACATACGGCCGGACGCCCGCGCTCGACGGCGCCTCGTTCTCCATCCACCCCGGTGAGGTCGTCGCCGTGATGGGCCCCTCCGGCTCCGGCAAGTCGACCCTGCTGCACTGCCTCGCCGGGATCGTCACGCCCGACCGGGGCACGATCACCTACGCGGGCCGCGAGCTCTCCGCCATGTCGGACGCCGAGCGCAGCGCCCTGCGCCGCACCGAGTTCGGCTTCGTCTTCCAGTTCGGCCAGCTCGTCCCGGAGCTGACCTGTGTGGAGAACGTCGCCCTGCCGCTCCGCCTGGCCGGCGCCAAGCGCAAGGAGGCCGAGCGCGCCGCCCGCCACTGGATGGAGCGCCTGGAGGTCGACGACGTGACCGCCAAGCGCCCCGGCGAGGTCTCCGGCGGCCAGGGCCAGCGCGTCGCCGTGGCCCGCGCGCTGGCCGCCTCGCCGAAGGTGATCTTCGCGGACGAGCCGACCGGCGCCCTGGACTCCCTCAACGGCGAGCGGGTCATGGAACTGCTCACCGAGGCGGCCCGGTCCACCAACACCGCCGTGGTCCTGGTGACCCACGAGGCGCGGGTCGCCGCGTACTCCGACCGCGACGTCACCGTGCGCGACGGCCGGACCCGCGACCTGGAGCACGCCGTATGACCCTGCTCGACCACAAGAACGCGCCGGCCGCGGCCCCGCCGGGGCCCACCCCGCCCACCGGCGTCGCCGCCTGGCTCCGCGACCTCGGTCTCGGCATCCGGTTCGCCGCAGGCGGCGGGCGCGAGGGCTGGGTGCGCACGGTACTGACCGCCGTCGGTGTCGGTCTCGGCGTGGCGCTGCTCCTGACCGCCGCCTCCGCGCCGCATCTGCTCCAGGAGCGCTCCGCGCGCAGCCAGGCCCGCGCCGAGAGCGTCGTCCCCGGCGGGCCGGACGCGCAGGCCGAGAAGTCCGACACCTCGGTGCTCCGGATCGACGCGGAGACCGAGTACCGCGGCCGCACGGTCGAGGGCTGGCTGATGCGCGCGGACGGCACGCGCCCGGTCGTCCCGCCGGGCGTCGCGCGCTTCCCCGGCGCGGACGAGATGGTGGTCTCCCCCGCGCTGAAGGAGCTGCTGGACTCCTCGGAGGGCAGCCTCCTCAGGGAACGGCTGCCGTACCGGATCACCGGCACGATCGCCGACTCCGGCCTGGTCTCGCCCAGGGACCTGGTCTACTACGCGGGCAGCGACACCCTGACCCCCGCCAACGGCGGTCACCGGATCGCCGGTTACGGGGATCCGGGCGAGGGCGAGGAGATGCCGCCCGTTCTCATCGTGCTGATCATCATGATCTGCGTGGTGCTGCTGGTGCCGGTCGCGATCTTCATCGTGACGGCGGTGCGGTTCGGCGGCGACCGCCGCGACCGCCGGCTCGCCGCGCTGCGCCTGGTCGGCACGGACATCCGGATGACCCGTCGGATCGCGGCCGGCGAGGCCGTGTTCGGGGCGCTCCTCGGGCTGCTGACCGGTGTGGTGCTCTTCCTGGTGGGGCGTCGCTTCGTCGGCCGGATCGAGGTGTGGGGCGTCAGCGTCTTCCCGTCCGACCTGGTGCCCGACCTCCGGCTGACGGCGCTGGTCGTCGTCGCCGTTCCGCTGACGGCGATGGTGGTCACGCTGGCCGCCCTGCGCTCGGTGGTGATCGAGCCGCTCGGCGTCGTACGGGGCGGCCGGTCCCGCAGGCGCCGGTTCTGGTGGCGGCTGGTGATGCCGGTCGCGGGCCTGGCCGTGCTCGGCCTGACCGGCAAGGTCGACGAGTCCTCCCCGGTCGATCCGTACCCGATCGCGGGTGGTGCCGTACTGGTCCTGGTCGGGCTCGCGCTGCTGCTGCCCTGGCTGCTGGAGGCGTGCGTGAACCGCCTGCACGGCGGTCCGGTGCCCTGGCAGCTGGCCACCCGCAGGCTCCAGCTGAGCAGCGGAGCGGCCGCCCGTGCGGTCAGCGGCATCACGGTCGCGGTCGCGGGCGCGGTGGCGCTGCAGATGCTGTTCGCCGCGGTGGGCGACGAGTTCACCAGGATGACCGGGCAGGACCCGTCGCGGGCCCAGTTCTACACGTTCTCCGAGAAGGTCAGCGCGGAGGCGGCCACCCGGACCATCAAGGAGTTCGAGGCCACCAAGGGGGTGGAAGCCGTCATCGGCAAGGTCGAGGTGTCTGTCACCCGGCCCGGCACGTACGCGGAGGACGACATCCAGCCCATCACCAGTCTGACCGTCGGTGACTGCGGGACCCTGCGCGAACTGGCCCGGATCGACTCCTGCAAGGACGGCGACACCTTCGTGGTCCACCCCAGGAACGACAAGGAGCTGTCCGACTGGGTCGACCAGACGGCCCGCAAGGGCAAGGAGGTCGAGATCGGCGACGCCTCCGGCGGCAAGGCGATGCGGTGGACCCTGCCCGCCGACTCCCCGACGGTCGTCGCCCGCCACGATCCGCTGGGCGAGGACTCCTGGGGCATCATGGCCACCACCGGCGCGGTCGACCCGAGCACCCTGCCGGGCGCGATCACCCAGTCGCAGATCCGGGTCGACGAGAGCGTCGAGGACGTCGCGGAGTACGTACGCAACACCGCTGCCAGGCTCGACCCCGCGATGCGGGTCGCGTCCCTCACGTCGGAGGTGCGTGACGAGAAGTACGCCAGTGTGCAGCGCGGTCTCCAGGTCGGTGCGACCGCGACGCTGCTGCTGATCGCCGCCGCGATGCTGGTCGCCCAGCTGGAGCAGCTGCGCGAGCGCAAGCGGCTGCTCTCGGTGCTGGTCGCCTTCGGCATCCGGCGGTCCACCCTCGCCTGGTCGGTGCTCTGGCAGACCGCCGTGCCGGTGGTCATCGGGCTGACAGTGGCCGTGGCGGGCGGGCTCGGCCTGGGCGCGGCGCTGATCACCATGCTCGACAAGGAGGTCACCGACTGGTGGCTGTTCCTGCCGATGACCGGCGCGGGTGCGGCGCTGATCCTGCTGGTCACGCTGGTGTCGCTGCCGCCGCTGTGGCGCATGATGCGCCCGGACGGCCTGCGTACGGAGTGACGGAGCAAGGGGTGCGGTCCCGCCGGGACCGCACCCCCTTCCGCCGCTCTCAGTCGCTTCGCGAGGTCACCCGGACCGGCAGCGTCGCCATCGCCTCCCGCAGCGCCGCCGCGAACTCCTCGAACTCCTCGTGGCGCGCCGCCCCCGTCCGCATCGCCAGCGCCACCCGCCTCGACGGGGCCGGCTCCGCGAAGTACCCGGTGGCCAGCGCCTCGTTGCGGCCGGTCTCGACCGTCACCGCCGTCCGCGGCAACAGCGTCACACCGAGCCCGCCGGCCACCAGCTGGACCAGCGTGGAGAGCCCGGCCGCGGTCGTGGTGACCGGTGCCCCCTCCGTGCGGCCCGCCTCCCGGCAGATGTCCAGCGCCTGGTCGCGCAGGCAGTGCCCCTCGTCCAGCAGCAGCAGCGGCAGCTCGCGCAGCGCGTCGCGCGGAATGTCGGCGCGCCCGCCCAGCCAGTGGTCCTTCTCCATCACCAGCACGAAGTCCTCGTCGAAGAGCGGGAGTTCAGTCACCCCGGGCACCCCGAGCGGCACCGCGAGCAGCAGCAGGTCCAGCCGCCCCGCGGCCAGCCCCTCCAGCAGCGAGGAGGTCTGCTCCTCGTGCACCTGGAGGTCGAGCTCCGGGTAGCGCTCGTGGACCAGCCGCAGCACGGTCGGCAGCAGGTACGGGGCGACGGTCGGTATCACACCGAGCCTGAGCACCCCGGTGAACGGCGCCCGGACCGCCTCGGCCTCCTCCATCAGCTCGCCGACGGCCTCCAGCACCACCCGGGCCCGCACCGCGAGCCGCTCCCCGGCCGGCGACAGCAGCACTTTGCGCGTCGTACGCTCGATGAGCTGGACACCCAGTGCCTCCTCCAGCGCCGACACCGCCCCGGAGAGCGCCGGCTGACTCATCCCGATTGCTGCCGCCGCGTCCCTGAAGTGCAGGTACTCCGCGACGGCCACGAAGGCGCGCAGCTGCGAGAGGCTGGGTTGTTTGGGTCGATTACCTGGATTGCCCTGGGCCACTGATAGGCACCTCCGATCATCACGACCGAGTGTAGCTATTTCCGCGATCAATGCGCCCTGTGCCAAGCTGGGCTCCGTCCAACCCTCAGGAAAACCCCCAACAGGGAATTCCTACGCTGCAAGGAGTGCACGTGCTCACTGTCGGTGACAAGTTCCCCGAGTTCGACCTGACTGCTTGTGTCTCGCTGGAGAGCGGCAAGGAGTTCGAGCAGATCAACCACAAGACCTACGAGGGCAAGTGGAAGATCGTCTTCGCGTGGCCGAAGGACTTCACCTTCGTGTGCCCCACCGAGATCGCCGCGTTCGGCAAGCTGAACGACGAGTTCGCCGACCGTGACGCCCAGATCCTCGGCTTCTCCGGTGACTCCGAGTTCGTGCACCACGCCTGGCGCAAGGACCACCCGGACCTGACCGACCTGCCCTTCCCCATGATGGCCGACTCGAAGCACGAGCTCATGCGCGACCTCGGCATCGAGGGCGAGGACGGCTTCGCCCAGCGCGCCGTCTTCATCGTCGACCAGAACAACGAGATCCAGTTCACGATGGTGACCGCCGGTTCCGTGGGCCGTAACCCCAAGGAGGTCCTGCGGGTCCTGGACGCCCTGCAGACCGACGAGCTGTGCCCGTGCAACTGGACCAAGGGCGAGAACACCCTCGACCCGGTCGCCCTCCTCGCGGGCGAGTGAGCTGACAGCGACATGGCACTCGACGAACTGAAAGCCGCCGTTCCGGACTTCGCCAAGGACCTGAAGCTGAACCTCGGTTCGGTCATCGGGAACAGCGAGCTCCCGCAGCAGCAGCTCTGGGGCACCGTCCTCGCCTGCGCGATCGCCTCGCGCTCGCCGAAGGTGCTGCGCGAGCTGGAGCCGGAGGCCAAGGCCAACCTCTCCGCGGAGGCGTACACCGCCGCGAAGTCGGCCGCCGCCATCATGGCGATGAACAACGTCTTCTACCGGACCCGGCACCTGCTGTCGGACCCCGAGTACGGGACGCTCCGGGCGGGTCTGCGGATGAACGTCATCGGCAAGCCCGGCGTGGAGAAGATCGACTTCGAGCTGTGGTCGCTCGCCGTCTCCGCGATCAACGGCTGCGGCCAGTGCCTGGACTCCCACGAGCAGGTGCTGCGCAAGGCCGGCGTGGAGCGTGAGACCATTCAGGAAGCCGTCAAGATCGCCTCGGTGATCCAGGCGGTCGGCGTGACCCTCGACGCCGAGGCCGTGCTCGCCGAATAGGACCAGCAGTACCCCTTGTACGAGAAGGGCCCCGGGACGACCGACCGTCCCCGGGGCCCTTCTCTTCTCCGCATTCTGCCCGTGGGCCTGCTCCGTGCCCGTGGGCCTACGTGCCGACGCCGTTCTTCTTGGTGTCCCCGCTCTTCTTGGTGTCCCCGCCGGCGCGGTCCTCGTCGTCGCCGTGGTCGATGTCCTCGGGCGGCGATCCCGGCGCGGGCGTCGGAGCGACGTCGAGGGCGGTCGCCCCGCGTGGGGACGGCGCGTAACGCAGCGCCTGTTCCTGTCCGTAAGCCCGCAGATAGCCGACCACCGTGTTGGTGACCGCGACCAGCGGCACGGCGACGACCGCGCCGCCGATGCCGGCGACCATGCCGCCCGCGGCGACCGAGAGGACGACGGCGAGCGGATGCACCCGCACCGCGCGCCCCAGGATGAACGGCTGGAGCACATGGCCCTCGATCTGCTGCACCGCGAGCACCACCGCCAGCACCATGAGGGCGGTGAACACGCCCTGGGTGACCAGCGCGACGACCACCGCCAGTGCCCCGGAGATCACGGCGCCGACCAGCGGGATGAAGGCGAAGAGGAAGATGAAGACGGCCAGCGGCACCGCCATCGGCACATCGAGGAAGAAGATCCCGAGTCCGATGAAGATCGCGTCGATCAGCGCCACGAGGACGGTGCCCCGCACATAGGCGGTCAGCGTCCGCCAGGCGCGCGGCCCGGCGCCCGCGACACCCGGCCGGGCCTGGGCCGGCACCAGCTTCAGCATCCAGTGCCAGATGCGCCTCCCGTCGTACAGCAGGAAGAGCGTCGAGAACATCGCCAGCAGCATCCCGGTGAGGACCTCCGCCATCACGGTGACGCCCTGCAGCCCGGCGGTGGTGATCTGCTCGGTATTGGTGCCGATGGTGTCGCTGAGGTTCTGCGCGACATCGTTGATCTGCTGCTCGGTGACGTGGAAGGGGCTGTCGAGCAGCCAGTTCTTCAGATCCTCGATACCCGTGCGCACCTTGTCGGAGAGGGTGTCGATGTTGTCCATGACCTGCCAGACCACGAACCAGCCGACCAGGCCCATGATGACGAAGCCCAGGATCGCCGTGACGGCGGTGGCCAGGCCGCGCGGCAGCCCGTAGTTCCTCAGCCGGGCGACGGTCGGTTGCAGCATCGCGGTGACGAGCAGCGCGGCGACGAAGGCCAGGACCACCAGCTGCACGGCGCTGATGACCTGCATCAGCACCCAGAGGCTGCCCGCCAGGACGAGCAGCCGCCAGCCCGCCTCGGCCGCGACCCGCATCCCCCAGGGAATCGCCGCGACCGGATCGGGCCGGGCGGCGACCGAGGGGGCGTACGAGGGCGGCGGCGGCACATGGTCGGACCCGGCACCGCGCCGGGCCTCCTCACCCGGAACGGCTCCGGACGGAACGGCTCCCGCGGGCGCGGCGGAGGCGGTCACCGGCAGCTCGGTCCGCACGGTCCCGTCCCCCTCGGCCTCGGCCCGGCGCTGCTCCAGCCGATCGCCCAGGTCGGTCAGTTCGGCGCCCAGCCGGCCGAGCCACCCCGGAAGTCCCGACATGATGGTTCCCCTTCCCCCGTTTTCTCTCCCCGCCGCTCCCCGCCGGGCCGACCGTACATGCACGAAGCCCCTCACCGTAGGACGGCGAGGGGCTCTGCGCGGTTGAAACCGGAACCTTGGCAGGTTCTAGTACCAGTGGTTGGCCTGCCAGAAGGACCAGGCACCGCACGGGCTTCCGTAGCGGCCATCCATGTAGCTGAGGCCCCACTTGATCTGGGTGGCCGGGTTGGTCTGCCAGTCGGCACCGGCGGACGACATCTTCGAGCCCGGCAGTGCCTGGACGAGGCCGTAGGCACCGGAAGACGGGTTGCTCGCCCGGTAGTTCCAGGTCGACTCGTGGTTCACGATGTTGCTGAAGCACTGGAACTGGTCGGCGGGCACCATCTGACGCGCCATCGCCTGGACCTCGGCCACGGTGTACGAGCCCTGCGTGGCGAAGGAGGAGGCGCTGCGGACCGAGGAGCGGCTGGCGCGCTCGGCTGCTTCCTTCTTCTCCTTGCGCTCCTGCTCCAGCCTGTCCTCGGCCGCCGCCTTCTTCGACTTGGCGTCCTTGGCGGCCTGGATGCGGGCCGCTTCCTCCACGGACTTCTTCGCCGCGGCGTCGGCCGCGGACGCCTGGGCGTCGGCCTGCTGCGTCAGCGAGGCGGTCTGCACCTGGGCCTGCTGGCCCGCGGGGATGTCTGCGAGCAGCGTGGTGTCGGCTGCGGTCGCCTCGAAGTTGGTGTCGTCGGCAGCGGGAGTGCTGCCCGAAGCAACGCCAACGACGGCGCCAACGGTGGTTACGGCGGTGGCGGATGCCACGGCGAACCCCCGGACCGAGATCCGGCTCACACGGTGTCCTTCCAGCATCGCCCGCTTAGGTGACCTCGCGGACGCAATCGTGCCCCTGGCGCTGGCCTCCCTACTGCTTGGGTCACGGGAGGCACGGACCCGGTGGGCGACTCCCCGGAGGGAGCGCCGCGTGGTACTCGCGGGCGGCATACGGACGTCGATTGTTGAGTTGTGTAGTGCGTGGCACCTGTGGAGGTGCGGGTGTGCCGTATGCGGGGCCTGACGGAAGCAAGACTTTGCCGGAACGGCACGCCGGGAAGCAATTCTCCGTTGCGTGTGAAAGCTCACACCTCGTTTGGAGCAAGTGATTTTCGGAAATGGCGCCGCAACACGGTGCCGCCCGGCTAAGCTACTGCGCTCGCCGGGCGGCACCAACTGTCGTAACCCGTATCAGATCTGGCCTTCCTCCAGCATTTCGGTCACCAGGGCGGCGATGTGCGAGCGCTCGGAGCGGGTGAGGGTGACATGCGCGAAGAGCGGATGTCCCTTCAGTTTCTCGACCACGGCGACGACTCCGTCGTACCGGCCGACCCTGAGGTTGTCCCGCTGGGCCACGTCATGCGTGAGCACCACGCGGGAATTCGCCCCGACCCGGGACAACACGGTCAGCAGTACGTTCCGTTCGAGTGACTGGGCCTCGTCGACGATCACGAAGGCGTCGTGGAGCGAGCGGCCCCGGATGTGGGTGAGCGGCAGGATCTCCAGCATCCCGCGCCCCAGCACCTCCTCGATGACCTCGCGCCCCGCGACCGCAGAGAGCGTGTCGAAGACGGCCTGCGCCCAGGGGCTCATCTTCTCGGCCTCGGTGCCCGGGAGGTAGCCCAGCTCCTGCCCGCCGACCGCGTACAGCGGGCGGAAGACCATCACCTTCCGGTGCTGCCTGCGCTCCAGGACGGCTTCGAGTCCGGCGCAGAGCGCCAGCGCCGACTTGCCGGTGCCGGCCCGGCCGCCCAGCGACACGATGCCGACGTCCTGGTCGAGGAGCAGATCGAGGGCGATGCGCTGTTCGGCGCTGCGGCCGTGGATACCGAAGACCTCCCGGTCGCCGCGCACCAGGCGCACATTGCCCTCGGCGGTGACCCGGCCGAGCGCCTTGCCACGCTCGGACTGGAGGACCAGTCCGGTGTGCACGGGCAGTTCGGAGGCTTCGGGAACGTACAGCGTCTCCTCTCCGTAGAGCAGATCCACCTGCTCGCCGCCGAGGGAGAGCTCCGACATTCCCGTCCAGCCGGAGTCGGTGATGGCGAGCTCGGCGCGGTACTCCTCCGCGAGGAGGCCGACCGAGGACGCTTTGATGCGCAGGGGCAGGTCCTTGGAGACGACCGTGACGTCGTACCCCTCGGCCTGGAGGTTGCGCGCGACCGCGAGGATCCGTGAGTCGTTGTCCCCCAACCGGTAGCCGGCCGGCAGTACGCCGGGGTCGGAATGGTTGAGTTCGACGCGCAGCGTCCCGCCCAGGTCCCCGAGCGGGATCGGGGCGTCGAGCCGGCCGTACCGGACCCGGAGGTCGTCCAGCAGGCGCAGGGCCTGCCGGGCGAAGTAGCCGAGCTCCGGGTGATGCCGTTTGGCCTCCAGCTCCGTGACCACGACGATCGGGAGCACGACTTCGTGCTCGTCGAACCGGGCCATGGCGTTGGGATCGGCCAGCAGGACGCTGGTGTCGAGAACATAGGTGCGCCTGTCGAGCATGCGGCGCTTCGTGCTGGTCACCACGGAAGGACGTACCCCCTCGGACGAGGTTGGGGTGCGACGGCGTCGCGGAGCATCCCAATGGGAGAGGACTGACCGGGCTTGGGCCCCGATGCGCGGGCCGGGCACCGGCCCTCCGCGTCGGCCGTGCTGTTCGTACGGTCCTTCGTGTGCAAAGGGCCTCCCGGGCGAGCGGACTCCATGCCGCTCACTTGGACACGACGTCCGCCTGGTTCCTGACCGGACATCGACCTGTCAGGGGTATTCCCTCGAACACGCGAAGCCATGCCGCCCTGGGCAGGTGGGTGAGCCGAGAGGTGCGCCCCGTGCACATGAGGTATGGCCCGCACCGCGCGGTCCCGCCCCCGATCGCCGGACGGACCGGGAATGATCGCCGGACGGGCCGGAGACAGGGGGCGGGCCCCGGGGGAGTCCGCGGAGGGTCAGCCGCCGTAGCGGCGGCCCCGGGCCGCGTAGTCGCGCAGCGCGCGGAGAAAGTCGACCTTGCGGAAGGCCGGCCAGAAGACATCGCAGAAGTAGTACTCGGAGTGCGCCGTCTGCCAGAGCATGAAGCCGGACAGCCGCTGCTCGCCGCTGGTGCGGATGACCAGGTCCGGATCGGGCTGGCCCCGGGTGTAGAGGTGCTCGGAGATCATGTCGGTGGAGACGATCTCCGCCAGGTCCTCGAACGAGGTCCCCTTGGCGGAGTGGTCCAGCAGCAGCGAGCGGACCGCGTCGGCGATCTCCTGGCGTCCGCCGTAGCCGACGGCGACGTTGACCAGTATTCCGTCGACACCGACCGTGGCCTGCTCGGCCTCCTTGAGCACCGTCTGCGTGTGGGCGGGCAGCAGGTCGAGGGTGCCGACGTGGTGGACCCGCCAGCGGCCGTCCGCCGCGAGGTCGCGCACGGTGTTCTCGATGATCCCGAGGAGCGGCTTCAGCTCGGACTCGGGGCGGTCGAAGTTGTCCGTGGAGAGCAGCCAGAGCGTGACGACTTCCACATCCGTCTCGCTGCACCAGCCGAGCAGGTCCTTGATCTTGTCCGCTCCGGCCTGGTGCCCCTGCGCGGCCGTGCCGCCGGACGCCTTCGCCCAGCGCCGGTTTCCGTCGAGGATGACGCCGATGTGCTTGGGCACCTGGGTGTGGTCGAGGCGGGCCTCCACCCGGCGCGCGTAGAGCCCGTACACCAGGTCGCGCAAGTTCACTGAGTTCACCTCTCGGTTTCCGTGCGGGCCCGCCCGCCCCATTGCCCGGGGTCCGGGGCCGTCCCCTGGGGATCGCCGCACTGGTCCACGGAGTCCGTCGCCCCGCCGTGCGGTGGCATTCCCCGAAGCCGCCACATTACTGCGCAGGCGGGTCACCGGCCCAACCCGGCCTGTCACAAGTCCGTGATAAGCAGAGAAACGTGACTGAATCTCCTCTCTACTACCGGGCCGCCGGTTCGCGCTACGACTCCATGGAGTACCGCCGCACCGGCCGCAGCGGTCTCAAGCTCCCCGCCGTCTCCCTCGGTCTCTGGCACAACTTCGGCGACGACCGCACCCTGGACTCCCAGCGGGCGATCCTGCGCCGCGCCTTCGACCTCGGGGTGACCCACTTCGATCTGGCCAACAACTACGGGCCGCCGCCCGGCTCCGCCGAGCTCAATTTCGGCAAGCTCTTCCGCCAGGACTTCGCCCCGTACCGGGACGAGCTGATCATCTCCACCAAGGCCGGCTACGAGATGCACCCCGGCCCGTACGGCGAATGGGGCTCCCGCAAGTACCTGCTGTCGTCGCTCGACGCCTCGCTGAACCGCATGGGGCTGGACTACGTCGACATCTTCTACTCCCACCGCTTCGACCCGGAGACTCCGCTGGAGGAGACGATGGGGGCGCTGGCCTCCGCCGTCCAGCAGGGCAAGGCGCTGTACGTGGGGGTGTCCTCGTACAACGCGGAGCAGACCGCCGAGGCGGCCGGGCTGCTCCGGGAGATGGGTGTACCGGCGCTGATCCACCAGCCGTCCTACTCGATGATCAACCGCTGGATCGAGGACGACGACCTGCTCGACACCCTGGAGACGGCCGGCATGGGCTGCATCTCCTTCGTGCCGCTCGCCCAGGGGCTGCTCACCGGGAAGTACCTGGCGGGCATCCCGGAGGGCTCCCGCGCCACCCAGGGCAAGTCCCTGGATCCCGGTCTGCTCTCGGACGAGGTGGTGCGCCGGCTGAACGGGCTGAACGACATCGCCGGCCGGCGCGGTCAGTCGCTCGCCCAGCTGGCGCTGTGCTGGGTGCTGCGCGACAGCCGCATGACGTCCGCCCTGATCGGCGCGTCGAGCGTGAGGCAGCTGGAGGAGAACGTCGCGGCGCTCGCCGGACAGCCGTTGACCGCCGAGGAGTTGAAGGAGATCGACGCCTTCGCCGTGGACACCGCGGGCACCAACATCTGGGCCGGACGGGGCTGACGAAGAGGCTGCCGCGGGGGCCGGTACACGGCCGTCGTTGCGGCCGACAAAAAACGGGCCGGTCCGTGGGGGGGGATACGGACCGGCCCGAGGGGGGGTTTCCACCATAACCCTTCGTAAGTGATGCTGCGCGCCACGCCACTCCACAATCACTCTGCGAATTCACCGGACTCCGTTGCGCGCAGGCGTCCGGTTGACGCCCCGCCGGCCTCTCAGTGGCCGCCGACCGGCTTCACACAGCCCGTTCCTTCGAGGTACCTGCCGTGCGCCTCGGCCGTGACCAGCCCGTTGACCACGCCGTCCAGCGCGCCCTCCACGCAGATCGTGCCGAGGCCGAGGACGAAGGTGTTGCGGTGCGGGCCGAAGGTACCGGTGGTGATGGCCCCGGGGGCGTAGCCCAGGTCGGCGAGGGCCGCCCGGATCCGGGGCTCGGTGGGCTTCGCACGCGGAGCCGGCGGTGGGCGCGGTGACGGTGGGGGCTCACCTGCAGGACGGATGCGCAGGGCGCGCGCTCAGGTGGTGGCCGGTGCGCCGCGGTGGCCCCGGGTGAAGCGGATCGCCACGGTGTCGCCGCCGACGACCACGAAGCTGCCGCCCTGGCAGCGGATGACGGCCTCGCGGACCTGGCCGTTCTCGTCCCCGCGCTCCTCGGTGCGGGTGACCGTCCAGCCGCCGTCGGGCGGCTGCGGCAGGGTCGGCACGGTGCCGAACTCCCACTGCCCCGACGGAACGCACCACTCGGGCAGCCGCGGCCAGGCGCCCGGCCCGACGCGCAGGGCCCCGTCGAAGGCACAGGTCAAAAGCACCGACTGGCCGTCGGCCAGCAGGAATTCGACCGCCTCCGGCTCCCCCAGCAGTCCCTCCGGACGGTAGAAGACACCGAGCACCCCGGTGATCCGTGCGCCTCTGAGCCAGTCGGCCCGCCTCTGCCGCGGGACCCGCGGTGCGTCCTCTTCGTTCCCCACCCTCATGTGCCGGATCCTTCCCAGGAGTTCACTGCCCAGGGTCGCATCCTCCGGCCGTGAGCGGGGGCGTACGGCTCAGAGGCTGTCGGGTGACCTTCGATCGGAGGGCGGACGCGGTCTGGTGCGTGCGATTCCAAGGCGCCGGAAACGTGCGTGCCAGACCGCGTCCGCCCGGCCAGAGGTACCCGACAGGCTCTCAGGGCCGGGCGTCCGGTTTGCGGGCCTCGATCAGGAATCGGGTGGTGTGGGCGACGAACGGCCCCTCGGTCTCGATCAGATGGTGCAGCTCGGCCAGGCGTGGCCGGTACTCCTCGACGGTGAAGCCCGGCACCATCCAGATCACCTTGCGCAGGAAGTAGACGACGGCGCCGATGTCGAAGAACTCGGTGCGCAGGGTCTCCGCCCGCAGAGCGACGACGTCCAGCCCGGCGGCCTCGGCCGCAGCCCGTGCCTGCTCGGGGTCGCGGGAGCCGCGCACCTCGGGGGGCTGCGGGCCGAGGAAGTACTCGACGAGCTCGAAGACGCTGGCCGGGCCGACCTGTTGGGAGAAGTACGTGCCGCCGGGGGCGAGCACCCGCGCGATCTCCGTCCACCAGGTGGTCACCGGGTGCCGGCTGACCACCAGGTCGAAGGCGTTGTCGCCGAAGGGCAGCGGCGGCTCGTCCTGATCGGCGACCACGGCCACGCCGAGCGGGTGCAGGAGTGCGGTGGCGCGGGCGATGTTCGGCGGCCAGGCCTCGGTGGCGACGGTGAGCGGCGGCAGCTTCGGTACGGAGGCGAGGACCTCGCCGCCGCCGGTCTGGATGTCGAGCGCGGCCCCGGCCCGCCCCATGCGGTCCGCCATGGCACGGGCGTAGCCCCAGGAGGGGCGCTGTTCGGTGGCCCGGCCGTCGAGCCAGGAGAAGTCCCAGCCGTCGACGGAGACGGTGGCCGCCTCCGTGACGAGGGCTTCGAAACGTGCGCGTTCTGCTTCGGCTGCTGCGGACATGCGGGCATGGTGTCAGCGGGGTGCCGGGGGCGCGACCGAATTGCGGCGGGGTCAGGCGGCCAGGGCGCCGAGCAGCATGCCCAGCAGCGCGCCCGTGATCATGAACGGGCCGAACGGGATGCCGGTCTTGCGTCCGGCCCGCTTCAGGACCATCAGCCCGAACCCGTACGCCGCGCCGAGCAGGAACCCGGCAAAGCCTCCGGCGAACACCACGGCCCAGCCGTACCAGCCGAGGGCCATGCCCAGCGACAGGGCGAGCTTGACGTCCCCGAAGCCCATTCCGTTCGGGTTGATGACGAAGAGCAGGAAGTAGAAGCCGCCGAGCGCGGCACCGCCGAGCAGGGCGGACAGCCAGGATCCGGCGTGCTCGGGGAGCAGCGCGGCGGCGCCGAGGAGTACGGCGAGGGCTCCGGCGGCGGGCAGGGTCAGCCGGTCGGGCAGCCGATGGACACGGCGGTCGACGGTCGCCAGGAGTACGGCAACGGGTGCCAGCAGCAGCCAGACGGCCAGTTCGGGGCGGAGTCCGGTGGCCGCCGCGAGGACCGCGCAGGAGAGCGCGGTGACGACGGGGACGAGGACGCCGGGGGCGTAGCGCGTGACGGGCGGTGTGCGGTGCGTTCCGCCGTCCGGGTCTCCCGGCGCGGCGCCCGGGGTGGTGGTCACCGGCGCCGCCGCGCACCGGGCGCACTTGGTGGAGCCGAGCCAGCCGCGGGCGGCCCCGGTCAGGGCGTGGCCCTCGGGGCAGGCGTCGCGCCAGGGGTCCTCCGGTTCGACGGAGAACCGGTAGGCGGCGCGCGGGACCAGCAGTCCGGCCGCTGCGCCCCAGAGTGCGGCGAGCACTGTCAGCATGACGTCCACGGAGCCGACCCTAGGCGGGGGCCGGCGCATGGGTCATGGGTCCTGGGGCCCACTGCGTACTGTTCCGGACCCAGCGGCCGTCACCTGGCGCTACCTTCATGGCCATGGCTCAATGGCGCAATGGCAACGGCACGTTGACGGTCACCGACGGACAGGGTGGGCAGGGGGAGGAGATACCGCTGCGGATCGCGGCCTCTTACCGGGCCCGGAGCCGCGGGCTGCTCGGGCAGGACGGGATCGACGGGGCCCTCCTGATCACCCCGTGCGGGAGTGTGCACAGCTTCCGGATGCGGTTCACCATCGATGTGGCGTATCTGGACCGGAAGTTCAAGGTCGTGGCGGTCCACACGATGAAGCCCGGCCGGCTGGGCATGCCCCGGCTGCGGGCCCGGCATGTGGTCGAGGCGGAGGCCGGGGCGATGGAGAAGTGGGGGATCCGGCCGGGGGTCCGGGTGGCGATCGTCCAGAGCTGAGGGCTGTCCCGTAATCCCCGGCGGGCGCACAACGACAGCCAGGGCGTGTTCCGGAAGTGGCGTCGTCCGCCCGGAGGGCGGGGTCGGGGGCGTCCGGTGCGTGCGCTCGCAAGGTGGACAGTGGGAAGGTGCGGGCCCGTGGGGCGACTGGAGA
>NZ_JBSFET010000014.1:0-132669 GCF_053594575.1 Streptomyces sp. NPDC001880 | reverse complement strand
GGAACGTCCCGCTTCGCGGGACGTTCCCGAAAACCATGCCCAACCCCCATAGACCGCCCCCGCCGGGGTTGACGAAACAGATAGGGGCACCCCCCCCGGGGGGAACGGGCCCACCACCGTCCGGCACGACGGCTGTGCACTCGGCCAGGGGGTCTGGCCGTCGGTCAGGACCACGACGACATCGGTCGCGGCTGCAACCGGAGCGCCCTGGTGAAGCCCGAGCGCAGGTCGGTGCCCCCGCCGCCCATCAACGGGATTCCCTCGGCACGGCCCCGACGTGGAACGTTGCACCGGGGCCGGGCGGCGTCAGGCCAGATTCGAGCCGAACGGCGGCCGTTCGCCGGTGAGTTCCTCCGGTTTGCGGCTCATGGCGACCAGGAGTGTGATGACCGTGCCCACCACCGCCCACGCGGACAGCACCAGCAGGGGGCCGGTGACCGCGTTGCCCTTGAAGTAGGCGATCGAGCGCGCCACCCAGGTACCCGCCCCTGGCGGCAGCGCGGGACCGATCGCCCGCCAGAAGTCCGGGATCATCGGCAGCGGGTAGGCGCCGCCGGCGCTCGGGTTGCCCGCGATCACCACGATCAGGACGGCCAGGCCGATGCCGACGATACCGGTGAGGGCCTGGAGAGCGAGGGTGATCATCCCGACCGCGAAGACGGTCAGCGCGCCCAGGCCCGACAGGCCCCAGAAGCTTCCGGGCAGGGCACCGAGGATCGGGCCGATGATGATCGCGCCGCCGATTCCGCCCAGGATCGAGTACAGCGCCATGACGCCGGTCCGGATCACCGCGCGCTGACGGTTGGCGGGCTTGGAGCCCGCGCTGATCGCCAGGATCGAGGCGCAGAGGTAGCCGCCGACGCACCAGCCCACGACCAGGTAGAACGACGAGATCCCGTTGGCGTCCTGGTCGGACGCGGGGGCCAGGTCCACGGTCCGTACGGTGCGCTGCTGGGTCCGGTCGACCTCCGTGATGATCTTCGTCAGGGCGGTGGCCAGCGAGGTGCCGCCGCCGGAGGCGACCAGCAGGGTGTCGGTCGTGCCCTGAGGGCTGACGATCAGGGCGCCGTCGATCCTGCGGTCGAGGATCTGCTCCTGGGCCGTGGCCGTGTCGGCGACCGTGCGGGGGTCCAGCGGGCCGCCGGGGAGGTTCTTCAGCTCGGTGAGGAGCTGCGCGGAAATCTGCTGGGGCGCGACGAGGCCGAAGGGTACGTCCGTCGGCTTCGGTTTGTGCAGCGCCCCGACGTAGGACGCGATGAACAGCAGCTGCAGTCCGAGCACGCCGATGACGAGCACTGCGGCCCGTGGAGTGACGGCGTTCTTCACCTCGTCAGCGAAAGTCATGCCCCCCACGCTCAGGGGCGTCGGCCGTTCGTGCAGTCGGGGACGGCCCGAATGGCTGACCGGACCCCCTGCCGATCACCGGTCCGGGGCCGGACGGCCGTTCCGCGCTCCGGGTATCGTACGAATGTTCGAAAATTGGTCTATGGTGGAGAACAAGGGGGGTGAGTACGGATCGGTTCAGGAGGTGCGGGTGCCCGGGTTCACGCATCTGCATACCGTTTCCGGGTTCTCCCTGCGGTACGGGGCATCGCACCCGGAGCGGCTGGCGGAGCGTGCCGCCCAGCGGGGGATGGATGCCCTGGCCCTGACCGACCGGGACACGCTCGCGGGCGCGGTCCGCTTCGCCAAGGCCTGCGAGAGCGCCGGGGTGCGGCCGCTCTTCGGGGTGGAGCTCGCGGTGGATCCCGCGGCGACGGAACGCACGAGAGGAAGCGGGCGTACGCGCCGGCCGCGGACCCCGGTCCGCGGCGGCGCCTTCGTCGACGAATCCGCACCCCGGGCCACCTTCCTGGCCCGGGACGGTGCCCGGGGCTGGGCGGAGCTGTGCCGCCTCGTCACCGCCGCCCACGGCCCCGCGCCCGACGGTGCGAGGCAGCCCCTGGTCGGCCGGTCCGAACTGCCCGCCGAAGGGCTCACCGTGCTGCTCGGCCCCGCCTCCGACATCGGCAGGGCGCTGACCGCCGGCCGCCCGGACCGGGCCGCCGCGCTGCTCGCCGGCTGGCGGGAGATCTACGGCGACGACCTGCGCCTCGAAGTCGTCCACCACGGCCGCGAGGGCACCGGGCCCGGATCGCTGCGGCTCGCCGCCCGTACCTTCGGTTTCGCCGCCGAGCAGGGAGTGCGGGCCGTGCTGACCAACGCCGTCCGGTACGCCGACGCCGGGCAGGGCCCGGTCGCCGACGTGCTCGACGCGGCCCGCGGGCTGGTGCCCGTCGCCCCCCGCCGCGCCCCGCTCGACAGCGGGGAGCGCTGGCTGAAGGACGCCCGCGCGATGGCGGAGACCGCCGGGCGGATCGCCTCGGCCGCCGGTCTCGGCCAGGACGCCGGGGAGCGGCTGCTCACGGAGACCCGGCGCACCGCCGACGCCTGCGTCGTCGATCCCGAGGGCGACCTGGGCCTCGGCTCCGTCCACTTCCCCGAACCGGAACTCGTCGGTGCCGGGCGGCGCACCGCCCAGCGGGTGCTGGCCTCCCGCGCCGCCGCCGGCATGGTGCTGCGCGGCTACGACCGCAGGCGCGACTACTGGGAGCGGATGCACCAGGAGCTGGACATCATCGCCCACCACGGCTTCGCCACCTATTTCCTGACGGTCGCTCAGGTCGTCGATGACATAAAGGCGATGAAAGTGCGGGTCGCCGCCCGGGGCTCCGGCGCGGGCTCCCTGGTCAACCACCTCCTCGGGATCGCGCACGCCGATCCGGTCGAGCACGGGCTGCTGATGGAGCGCTTCCTGTCCAGACGCCGCTTCGTGCTGCCCGACATCGACATCGACGTGGAGTCCGCCCGCAGGCTCGACGTCTACCGCTCGATCATCGGACGCTTCGGCACCGAACGGGTCGCGACCGTCGCCATGCCCGAGACCTACCGGGTGCGCCACGCCATCCGGGACGTGGGCGCCGCGCTCTCCATGAACCCGGCCGAGACCGACCGGCTCGCCAAGGCCTTCCCGCACATCCGGGCCCGCGACGCCCGCGCGGCCATGGAGGAACTGCCCGAACTGTGTGAGGTGGCACGGGAGAAGGACCGGTACGGACGGCTCTGGGAACTGGTGGAGGCGCTGGACGGGCTGCCGCGCGGCATCGCCATGCACCCGTGCGGGGTCCTCCTCTCGGACGCCACGCTGCTGCGCCGCACTCCCACCGTACCCACCAGCGGTGACGGCTTCCCGATGGTGCAGTTCGACAAGGAGGACGTGGAGGACCTGGGGCTGCTCAAGCTCGATGTGCTGGGTGTGCGGATGCAGTCGGCGATGGCGCACGCGGTCGCGGAGATCGGGCGGGCCTCGGGGCAGCACGTGGACCTGGACGCGGTGCCGCCGAACGACCCGGAGACGTACCGGCTGATCAGGAGCGCCGAGACGCTGGGCTGCTTCCAGATCGAGTCGCCGGGCCAGCGCGACCTGGTCGGCAGGCTCCAGCCGGCCGGCTTCCACGATCTGGTGGTCGACATCTCGCTGTTCCGTCCCGGGCCGGTCGCCGCCGACATGGTGCGGCCGTTCATCGAGGCCCGGCACGGCCGGGCCCCCGCGCGCTACCCGCACCCTGATCTGGAGGGACCGCTGCGCGAGACATACGGGGTGGTCGTCTTCCACGAGCAGATCATCGAGATGGTCGACATCATGACCGGCTGCGGCCGGGACGAGGCCGACCGGGTGCGGCGCGGGCTCAGTGACCCCGAATCGCAGGGCCGGATCAAGGTGTGGTTCGCGCAGCGGGCGGCGGAGAAGAAGTACGGCGCCGAGGTGATCGCCCGGACCTGGGAGATCATCGAGGCGTTCGGCAGTTACGGCTTCTGCAAGGCGCACGCGGTCGCCTTCGCCGTGCCGACGTACCAGTCGGCCTGGCTCAAGGCGCACCACCCGGCGGCCTTCTACGCCGGGCTGCTCACCCATGACCCCGGGATGTACCCGAAGCGGCTGCTGCTCGCGGACGCGCGGCGGCGCGGGGTGCCGGTGCTGGGACTGGACGTGAACCGGTCGTCGGCCACCCATAGAATCGAACTGGTGTCTGATGGTGAGGGAGGGGAGGGCATCTGGGGGGTGCGGCTCGCGCTCTCGGACGTCCATGGCATCGGCGAGGCCGGGGTCGCCAGGATCGAGGCCGGACAGCCCTACGCCTCGCTGCTGGACTTCTGGCAGCGGGCCAGGCCGGGCAGGCCGGCCGCCGAACGGCTGGCCCGGGTGGGTGCGTTGGACGCGTTCGGCACCAACCGGCGCGATCTGCTGCTGCACCTGTCCGAACTGCACCACGCCCAGCGGGGCACGGGCTCCGGCGGCTTCGGCACACAGCTTCCCCTCGGCGGGGGGCACCGGACCGGCTCCGCCGGCCTGCCCGACCTCAACGACGCGGAGCGGCTCAGCGCCGAGCTGGGCATCCTGAGCATGGATGTCTCCCGCCATCTGATGGACGATCACCAGGCCTTCCTGAAGGAGCTGGGCGCGGTCTCCGCCAGGCGGCTGCGCGAGGCACGGCACGGCGAGACCGTGCTGGTCGCGGGCGCCAAGGCGGCCACCCAGACCCCGCCGGTCCGCTCCGGCCGCCGGGTCGTCTTCACCACCCTGGACGACGGCACGGGCCTGGTCGACCTGGCCTTCTTCGACGACAGCCACGCCGCCTGCGCGCACACCGTCTTCCACTCCTGGCTGCTGCTGGTGCGCGGAGTGGTGCAGCGGCGCGGACCGCGGAGCCTGAGCGTGGTCGGCTCGGCCGCCTGGAACCTGGCGGAGCTGGCCGAGCTGCGGCGTACCGGCGGACTCGACGCGGTCGCGGACCGGCTGGCGGCACAACCCCCCTCCGGGGACGGGGACGGGGACGGGAGCGGTGACGGTGACAACGGCCGCCGCATCCAGTTGCCGACGGGGTACGAGATGAACCCCTGGTCCGACCTCCAGCCGCCCGGCGAGGGCGTCGCCACCGGCAGGAAGCTGTGGCACCAGAGCCCGGGGAGCGCGGGATGAGCACCGCACCCGGCGCACCGGGAATCCTGTACCTGCGGTTCCGCAAGGTCGGCGGCGGCCTCCCGGACAGCGCCGGTTACGAGGGGCTGCTCGCCCTGCTCGGCGCGTTCACCCCGGTGGTCGAGGCGGTCCCGCCCGACGGGGCGCTCGCCGATGTGCGCGGCGCGCTGCGCTACTTCGGGCGAGACGCGAAGGGGCTGGCCTCGGTGATCCGGATCCGCGCGCTCGCCCTGTACGGAGTGGACTGCGCGATCGGAGCGGCGGAGAACCCGATGCTGGCCCGGACGGCGGCACGGCAGGCCGCGCCCGGGACGACCTTCGTGGTGCCGGGCGGCGGGGGAGCGGAATTCCTCGCGGACCGGCCGGCCGCGGCACTGGACGGCGTCGGCGCGGCGACGGCCCGCGCCCTGTGCGGATACGGGCTCGACTCCGTCGGCCGGATCGCGGCGGCCCCGCTCGGCACCCTGCAGCGGATCACCGGCGTACGGACCGGACGTGAACTGTGGGAGCGGGCGCGCGGCATCGATCGTACGGCGGTCGTGCCGGGCGCCGCGGCCCGGTCGATCGCCGCCGAACGCTCCTTCCCGCGCGACGAGCTGGACCGGGAACGGCAGCGCCGCGCACTCATGTCGCTCACCGAGGAGCTGGGGGCCAGGATGCGGGCGGACGGCCAGGTCTGCCGCGGCCTCGCGGTCTGCGTGCGCTACGCCGACCGCACCGGATACTCGACGCTGACCCGCAGCCGTACACTCCGGGAACCCACCGCCCACTCCGCGGCGCTCACCGCGCTCGCGTACCGGATCCATGACTCGTTCGCCCTGCAACGGGCCCGGGTGCGGGGGATCGGGCTGCGCGCCGAGGGGCTGACGGACCGTGAGCGGGCCACGCACCAGCTCTCCTTCGACCCGGTGGACGAACGGGCGCGCCGGATCGAGGCGGTGGCGGACCGGCTGCGGGCCAGATACGGCCCACGGGCCGTGATGCCGGGGCGGCTCGCCGCTTGAGCCCCCCCTGGGGCGTGTTTCGAAAGTCCCGCCCGGCCGGGGGCGTTTGGTGCTTCCCCAAGCTCTCGGCTTCGCTCGAGCAGGGGAGACCCCATTGCTCGCCGCGTTGTCGGTCTTCGGTGCAGCCCGCTGCGCTCTCGTCCCTCCGCCTTGCGACCGCACGCACCAAACGCCCCCGACCCCGCACTCCGGGCGGACGACGCCACTTTCGAATCACGCCCCAGGGAACTCCTCCGATCGGGTGCTCATCACTTTTTTTACCGACGCGTAACTTCCCACGCCACCTTACCCGCGCGTAATTTGACCGGGGAACGCCGAAGAACCAGCAGTCAGACTTGTGGTCCGGGCCGCAGGGTGCACAGACATCGCAACTCCCTTGAGCCGCAAGGAGACCACACGATGCTGCCCTGGACACGTGCGCCGCGCACCCCACGTGCGCGGAGGACCCTCGCCGCACTGCTCCTCGCCGTCGCCGCAGTCGCCACCCCCACGGCCACTGCCGCTGCAGCCGCCCCCACTGCCGCCACCCGTGGCTGGAACGACTACTCCTGCAAGCCCTCCGCAGCCCATCCCCGCCCCGTCGTCCTGGTCCACGGAACCCTCGGGAACTCGATCGACAACTGGCTGGTCCTCGCCCCCTACCTCGTCAACCGGGGCTACTGCGTCTACTCGCTCGACTACGGGCAACTGCCCGGTGTGCCGGTCTTCAACGGCCTCGGCCCGGTCGACAAGTCGGCCGGACAGCTCGCCTCGTTCGTCGACAAGGTGCTTGCCGCCACCGGCGCGGACAAGGCCGACCTGGTGGGCCACTCCCAGGGCGGCATGATGCCGAACCACTACCTGAAGTTCCTCGGCGGGGCCGCCAAGGTGAACGCCCTGATCGGGATCGCACCCGACAACCACGGCACCACCCTGCTCGGCCTGACGAAGCTGCTGCCGTACTTCCCGGGAGCGGAGGACCTGCTGAACGCCAACACACCCGCTCTCGCCGACCAGGTGGCGGGCTCCCCGTTCATCACCAGGCTCAACTCGCTCCCCGACACCGTGCCCGGAGTGCACTACACCGTCATCGCGACCAGGTACGACGAGGTCGTGACCCCGTACCGCACGCAGTTCCTGGACGGGCCGGACGTGCACAACGTCCTGCTCCAGGACCTGTGCCCGGTCGACCTCTCCGAGCACGTGGCGATCGGCACGGTCGACCGGATCGCCTTCCACGAGGTGGCGAACGCCCTGGACCCGTCACACGCCACCCCCACCACCTGTGCCTCGGCCGTCGGATAGCACCGCCGCGCGGGAAGCAGCGGTACGAGGGGCAGCGGGTGTTCCACCCGGGCGGGGCCCTCGTACCGTGTGGTCCACGACAGCCGGCCCGACCGACAGGAACCGCACCGCCTCCCCGGGATCCGGCTCCGCGCGAACGCCCTGACGCGGGAGAACCAACGGCTCTGCCGCGCTACGGATACGAGCCGGTGGAGCGCCGCGCGGACGGCCCGCACGACCGGATCCACCACCGCGAGCCGACCACGATCCGACCGGCGGGGCGCCGCTGTCGGCGGCGGCTGGCACGATCTACCCATGACGACGATCGACTGGGACTCCGCAGCCGACTCCTTCGACGAGGAACCCGACCACGGGCTGCTCGACCCGGCCGTCCGGCACGCCTGGGCCCAGCGCTTGGAGAGCTGGCTGCCCGGTGAGCGCTCCGAGGTGCTCGACCTGGGGTGCGGCACCGGGAGCCTGGCCCTGCTCGTCGCCGGGCAGGGCCACCGGGTCACCGCCGTCGACCGCTCCCCGCGCATGGTGGAGCGGGCCCGGACCAAGCTTGCCGGGACGGGCACCGGGGTGCTCGTCGGTGACGCGGCACAACCGCCGGTCGGCAAGCAGCAGTTCGACGTGATCATGGTCAGGCATGTGGTGTGGCTGCTGCCCGATCCGGCCGCGGCCCTGCGCCACTGGTTCACCCTGCTGCGGCCGGGCGGCCGGCTGATCCTGATCGAGGGCGTCTGGGGCGGCGTCGGCCTCAGTGCCGAGCGGCTGACCGGGCTGCTCTCGGAGTTCACCGAACGCATCCACCACGAGCGGCTCTCCGACGATCCGGCGCTCTGGGGCAAGCGGGTCGACGACGAGCGCTATGCCCTGGTGGCCCGAGCCCAGCCGCCGCACCGGCACACCGAAGTCGTCGACGTGCATCTGTTCCTCCGCCGCGGCCCCGAGGTCCTGCTCGCCCGCCGGGCCGGCACGGGGTACGCGGACGGGCTGTTCAACGGCCCGTCCGGACATGTCGAGGACGGCGAGGACGTCCGCGAGGCGATGATCCGGGAGGCCGTCGAGGAGATCGGTGTCGAACTCGGCCCGGAGGAGCTGCGGGTGGCCCTGGTCATGCAGCACCGTGGCCCCGGCGGAAGACCCAGGACCGGCTGGTTCTTCGAGGCGGAGTACGACCCCGGCCGCGAACCGTACAACCGTGAGCCGGACAAGTGCTCCGAGCTGGCGTGGTTCCCGCTGGACGCCCTCCCGGACGACATCGTCGCCTACTGCCGGGCGGCGCTCGACGGCTACCGCGCGGGCGAGCACTTCCTGATCCACTGGCACGAGGACGGCGACACCGTGGCGTATCAGCCGCACGGCATCCGCCGCGCCGTCCCGCTGCCCGCCGGCGGGGCGAGCACCGGCGGGGTGCACCACATCGAGCTGTGGGTGCCCGACCTGGCGGCGGCCGAACGGGGGTGGGGCTGGCTCCTCGGCGAGTTGGGCCATCTCCCGTACCAGCGCTGGGAACACGGGCGGAGCTGGCGGCGCGGCGACAGTTATGTGGTGGTCGAGCAGTCGCCCGACCTGACTCCGGGGCCGCACGACCGGCGCCGCCCCGGACTCAACCACCTCGCGTTCCACGTCAGTGACCGGGCCACCCTCGACGCCCTGGTGGCAAGGGCTCCGGAGCACGGCTGGCGGCCGCTCTTCGAGGACCGCTACCCGCACGCGGGCGGTGACGGACACATCGCCGCCTATCTGGAGGACGCCGCGGGGTACGAGGTGGAGCTGGTCGCCGGAGCCCGGCAGCCCCGCCCCGCACCCCAGGAACCGGCCCCGTACACCGATGTGTGGGCCCGGCGCCGGGACTGAGCGCCGTCCGGTCCCGCCGGTCGGCGCCGTGTCAGAGGACCGGGGTGCGGCTCCAGGGCCGGGCGGACTCGATGGCCTGCGCGACGCGGAACACCGTGGTGTCGTCATAGGTGCGTCCGACGACCTGCACCCCCGTCGGTACGCCGTTCGAGGCGAAACCGGACGGCACGCTCAGCACCGGGCAGCGGCTGGCTATGTTGAACGGTGTGGTCATCGCGGATTCCAGATAGAAGTCCAGTTCGAAGCCGTTGATCACGACCTTCGTCGACAGGTGGTCGTCGTCCGCCCTGAGCGCCGGGACGGCGGTCGTCGGGCACAGCAGGACGTCGTAGCGGTCCAGCAGCACACCGAGCGTCGTCTGCACCCCGGCTTCGAGCTCAAGGCCCTGGAGGAAACTGCCGGGCTCCCGTACGGCCTCGCCGGCCCGCCGGGCGAAGTCGAGCGCGTACGTGGTGAGCAGGTCACCGTGCTCGGCGGCGACCGAAGCGATGTACGGGCCGAAGATCGAGCCGAAGTGGATCATCGCGGCCCGCATCACGTCCGCCCGCATGATGGGGACCTCCACCTCCTCGACGACGGCACCGGCCGCGCGCAACGCCTCCGCGACCGCACGGGTGTTGGCCTCGACCTCGGGATCGACGGGCCAGTCCCCGAGGGTGACCGAGAGCGCCACACGCAGGCCCTCGGCGCTCTCGAACCGCTCGGGCAGGACGATTCCGGGCCGCAGCGAGACGGCGTCCAGCGGATGGGGCCCCGCGATGACGTTCTGCAGCAGGGCGCAGTCGGCCACAGTACGCGCCATCGGGCCGTCGTGGCAGTACGTGTCGAGGTTGAAGGGCGGCATCGCCGGCACGCGCCCGTAGGGCGGCTTGAAGCCGACCGTGCCCGTGCACGAAGCGGGGATGCGGATCGAGCCGCCGATGTCGGAGCCGGTCGCGAGCGTCGTCTCGCCCGCCGCGAGTGCGGCGCCCGCACCGCCCGAGGAGCCGCCCGGAGTGAACTCCGTGTTCCACGGGTTCCGGGTGACGCCCCACAGCCGTGACTGGGTGTAGCCCGCGCAGCTGAACTCCGGGGTCGTGGTCCGGGCGTGCACGATGCCGCCGGCGGCCTGGACCCGCTCGATCACCGGGTGCGTCTGCTCGGCGATCTCCCCCCGGAACGCCAGCGAGCCGTCGGTGCTGAGGCGTCCCGCGATGGGCTGCTCCTCCTTCGTCGCGACGGCCAGGCCCTCCAGCGCGCGGGGTGCCTCGCCCTTGCCGCCGTAGCGGGCCTCGGCCTCGCGGGCGGCGGCGAGCGCCTCCTCGAAGGTCTGCTCGGCCAGGGCGTTGACCTTCGGCTCGACGGCTTCCGCACGTGCGATGACCGCGGTCATCAGCTCGACCGGTGAGAGGGTGCGGTCACGGAAGCGGCGCAGGGCCTCGGTGGCGGGCATATAGGGGAGGTCGGTGAGGTCGGTCATGTGAGGATCCTTTGCGATGAACTGCAGGGGGCTGGGGAGTTGGCCGCAGGGGCGGCACGGGTCCGGTGCACGGACGTCAGGAGGCGGAGTACACCCGCGATCCCCCGACGTAGGTCTGCAGGACCCGGGCCGCGTGGATCTCCTCGGCCGGTCCGGTGAAGATGTCCCGGTCCAGGACCACCAGGTCGGCGAGGTGGCCCGGCCGCAGCGTTCCGGCGTCGTCCGTGCCGTTGACGTGGGCCGAGCCCGCGGTGTAAGAGGCGATGGCGGTGGCGAGGTCGAGCCGCTGCTCGGGCAGGAAGACCCGGCCGTCGGTCGCCCCGGGCTGCATCCGGTTGACGGCGACATGGATTCCGGCGAGCGGGTCGGGGCTGCTCACGGACCAGTCGCTGCCTGCCGCGAGCGTGGCGCCGGCCCTCAGCAGGGAACCGAAGGGGTACTGCCAGGCGGCGCGCTCGGGGCCCAGGTAGGGGATGGTCAGCTCGTCCATCTGGGGCTCGTGCGAAGCCCAGAGCGGCTGGATGTTGGCTATCGCCCCGAGCCTGGCGAAACGCGGGATGTCGTCGGGGTGGACCACCTGGAGGTGAGCGAGGTGGTGCCGGGTGGCACGGCGGCCGTTGGCGGTGCGGGCCGCCTCGACCGCGTCCAGCGCCTCGCGCACCGCGCGGTCGCCGAGAGCGTGGAAGTGCACCTGGAAGTCGAGCGCGTCGAGCTCGGTGACGTACGCGCGCAGCGCGACCGGGTCGACGAAGCTCAGACCGCTGTTGGCGGTGGCGCAGCCGCAGCCGTCCAGGTAGGGGGTGGTCATCGCGGCGGTGAAGTTCTCCGCGATGCCGTCCTGCATGATCTTCACCGAGCCGGCCCGGAACCTGCCGTGGGCCAGCTTCTCGCGGCGGGAGACCAGCTCCGGGATCTGGTCGGCGCCCCGGGCGCGGTCCCACCAGAGCGCGCCGTTGACCCGGGCGGTGAGAGTTCCCTCGCGGGCGGCGGTGAGATACGCGTCGGAGGGGTCGGGCTGGCCGTTGAACTCACCGAGCAGGGCGTCCTGCCAGCCGGTGATCCCGAGCGAGTGGAGCAGCCGCTGCGCGCGCAGCAGGCCGTCGAGGCGGTCGGCGGCGGTCTTCCCGGGCACCAGCCGGGCCACCAGACCGGTGGCGCCTTCCTGGAGGACACCGCTCGGCGTGCCGTCGCCCTCCCGTTCGATCCGGCCGTCGCCGGGGTCGGGGGTGTCCCGGTCGACGCCCGCGAGTTCGAGCGCGCGCGTGTTGGCCCAGGCACCGTGGTGGTCGCGGTTGACCAAGTACACCGGGCGGTCCGGCACCACCGAGTCGAGCAGCTGCCGGGTCGGAAGGCCGCCCTCGAAGCTCTCCATGGACCATCCGCCGCCGGTGATCCAGGTGCTGTCGGGGTGGGTCCGGGCGAACTCGCCGATGAGGCGGAGGTATTCGTCGACTCCCACGGTGCCGCTGAGGTCGCACTCGGCGAGCTCCAGGCCGCCGTAGACGGCGTGGATGTGGGAATCCTGGAAGCCGGGGAGCAGCAGCTTGCCCCTGAGGTCGACCACTTCGGTCTTCGGGCCGATCAGTTCCCGTACCTCGTCGTGGCCGACGGCCGAGATCCGCTCCCCGGTGACGGCGAGGCTGCTCGCCCGGGTGCGGGCGGGGTCGCCGGTGTGCACGGGGCCTTGGGTGAAGACGAGATCGGCCTTGGTCATGGGTGGTGCTCCTGGTGGGTCGGCGGTCCGAGACGGACCGCTGGAGGGATCGAGGTGTCACGGTCCGCACCGCGGGTCGGCGGTGCGGACGTCACACGGCGGTGCTGGGCCCGGCGTCGACGGAGGGGACGCGGGTGACGAAGTAGGGCGACCGATGGTGCCAGCGGGCCCACGCGGCGGCCAGCAGCCCGGAGCCGATCATCAGGACCGGGACGAGCAGCGCGAACCATCCGTTGTCGGCGGAGACTTCGAAGTGATCGGTGGAGCGGTAGAAGGTCCAGGCGAGGTAGCCGCCGGTGGCGAGCAGCGCGAGCGCGCCCAGCACCGGACCGACGACGGCGCGCAGGGCCTCCAGCGGTGAGGTGCGCAGCAGGTGGCGGAAGCGCACCGCTGCGGCTGCGGCGGTGAGGGCGTAGTAGAGGGCGACGACGATGCCGATCGCGTTGACGGAGGCGAAGATCAGATCGTTGACGGTGGGGATGACCAGGGCCAGCGTGGCGAGGGCCAGGGCGATCGCGGTGATCAGCAGGGTGCCGGCGGCGGGGGTTTTGTGTTTGGGGTGCAGCCGCGTCCAGACGGGGCCGAGAACGCCGTCGCGGCCCATCGCGTACATCCCGCGGGCGGTGGGGATGACCGAGGCCTGGAGCGACGCCACCGCGGAGAACATCAGGGCGATGAGCGGCAGGGCGGCCAGTGGCTGGTCGGCGAGCTTGGTGCCGAAGTACGCGAGTCCCTGCGCGCCGTTGTCGGCCAGTTCGTCCAGGGGCAGGACCCGCTGGAAGGCGGTGCCGGCGAGCAGGAAGAGGAGCAGCATGACGGTCAGCGCGATGAACCCGCCGCGGGACGCGTCCCGCGGGTCGCCGACCTCTTCGCCGACGCTGAAGACCGATTCGAAGCCCCAGTAGCAGAAGACCGCGAGCACCATGCCCTGGGCGAGGGCGGCGGCCGAGGGGATGTCGAAGGGGTTGAACCACTGGAGCGAGAAGGGCTGGTCACCGGCGAACAGACCGTAGCCGCAGAACGCGAGCAGCACGCCGTACTCGAAGATCAGCAGGTACTTCTGCAGACGCGCCGCGAGGTCGAGTCCGCGCACCGCGACCAGCGCGGCAGCGATGAGGACGGCCATGCCGAGCAGGGTGGACTGGAGGGTGGAGTCCGGATCGAGGGTCAGGCCCCCGATGCTGTGGAGGGTGGCCTGGCCCAGCAGCTGGATGATCGCCGAGCCCGTGATCGTGGTGGTGTAGGCCATGAACACGATGGTGCCGACGACGTTGACCCATCCGGTCAGGAAGCCCAGCCAGGGACTGAAGATGCGACCGACCCACTTGTAGCTGCTGCCCGCGTTCGGTTCGACGCGGTTGAGCCTGCCGTATCCGCCGGCTATGCCGAGCACGGGCAGGAAGGCAAGCAGCATGATCGCCGGCAGGTGCAGGCCGACGATGGTCGCCATCAGGCCGAGCCCGATGCCGATACTGCTGGTGGCAGCGGTGCTCGATGCGGCGAGGACCATGCCGTCGACGACGCCTATGGACTTGCGCATCGTGGCCTGCGGGACTTGGTAGCCGATGTCAGGCGTGGTGCTTGCATTCTTCACTGGTACCGCCAACGGTCATCGCCTTGCTCAGGGGGAAGGTGGCCGGAGAGCCCGGATGGCAGGCCATGAAACCGTTGCCCCCTTCACACGTCAATGGTGTTGTCATAAGCTCCGCGCCATGGATGAGCGTGTGGTTCCGGAGTCGCAGCGGCGGCGCAGAAGGCCGACGAAACAGGGCACGATGCTGTCCGAACAGATCATTGTGGAGACGGCTCTGAGGCTGGTCGGCCAGCATGGTGCGGATGCACTGACCGTCCGGCGGCTGGGCGCCGCACTGGGCGCCGACCCCAGTGCGCTCTACCGGTACTTCCACAGCACCGACGATCTGCTGCTGGCGGTCGCGGACGAGCTCATCGGCCGCGCCCAGCAGGGCTGGCGGCCCACCGGCGATTGGCGCAGCGACCTGTGCGAACTGGGCCTGCGCGTCCATGCCTCGTACCAGGCGCATCCGCAGGCCGCCATGCTGGCGGCGCACCGGACGACCGGGCGGAACAACGAGATGCGGGCCGTGGAGGCGATCCTCGGCATACTCCGGTCGGCGGGCTTCCCCGACCCGGAGGTGGTACGGATCTACCACGCCTTCGTGGACCAGGCGCTCGCCTTCGCGGCCCTGGACGCGGCCGCGCTCGCTCTGCCGGCTGCCGCCCAGGCCGCGGATCTCCAGGTGTGGCAGCACCGCTACGGCCGGCTGGATGCGAACACCTACCCCCATATCGCCGCCACCGTACGGCTGTTGGCCGACGACATGACGCTCAGCGGCTACCCGTTCGCGCTGGAGCTGCTCCTCGACGCCGCCGAGGCGAGGCTGCCCGGGGCGGCAGCGGCGGGCGGCTGAGTCCGGGCCGGGTGCGGGCGGAGCGGATCGGGGCAGCCCGCCCCGCCCACGCCAGGCCTTGTGCCAAGACCGTTGACATCGGTCCGGGGCCAAAGTCCGATGGCGGCACCCACGGACACGGCCGCTCCACACACCACCCGAGGAGTCCTCGATGCGTTCCGGGACGACGAGGGCAAGGGAATGCTCGACCCACCACGTCGCGACCGACACCTGTACCCGCTTCTCCGCGTTCTTCGACACAGCTCACGGGCGCAGGGGCGGCTACGCGGCCGGGTGCACCGGCCTCGGCCCCGCCCGGACGCGGGGCGTCAGGCCGTTCCCCGGCCGGGGTTCCGACATCGGAACCCCGGTGGACGGGCGGCGGCTGCGGGCATCAGACCAGCAACGACGCGAGGCCCTCCGTGCGGGCCAGGTGTTCCAGCTCGTCCAGCGCTTGGCGCGCCGCGTCGGCCGCCGCCGGATCGCTTCCGGCGAGACCGCTCTCCTCGAACTCGTCCTCGTCCAGCCGCAGTACGGACGAGCCGTCCGCCGACACCCACAGATCGAGGTCGAGGTCCTCCACCAGCAACTGCCCGTCCCGCAGCACCGCGGGGCGGGTGATGTCGCAGTACCAGCCCTTGAGCCCGCCCTCGCCGGTACGGACCTCCTTCACGGCGAACCAGCGGTCGCGCCAGTAGTGCTCGGTGAAGACGTCGCCCGGCTCGAACCGGACGAAGCCGAAGTCACGGACCGCCGGCGCCGCCCACGGCGCACGCACCGTGACCCGCACCCCGTCGTCACGGACCACGTCCGCCGGATACCGGATCTTGGTCCGCCCGGCCTTCACCAGGACGACCACCAGCGCCGTCTCAGCCGAGCCTGCGGACATGACGCACCTCCGTGGCGCAGATCTCGTAGCCGAACCACCGGTTGATCGCCAGCATCGGGCCGTTGTCCGCGTCATTGCCGGTGTACGCGTCCGTGTACCCGGCGGCGCGCGCCCGGTGCAGCGAGTCGTTCTTGGCGAGCTTGGCCAGGCCCCGGTTGCGGTACGCCCGGCGGGTGCCGGTCATCCCGGACATGTACCGGGTCAGGCCGTCGGTCTCCGCGACGCTGAACGCCGCCACCTCCCCGTCCACCACCGCGACCGAGGTGAGCTCGTGGTCGAGCGCGGGGGCGCGCCAGGTGTGGTTGAGCCAGTCCTCGTAGTCGGACAGCTCCACCGGGGTGTCGCTCGGCTCGTCCGCCGTGGTCTCGGCGTCCGCCTCGAAGAGCGGACGCGGATCGTCCGCGAAGTCCGCGGCGGTACGCAGCTCGACGCCGGGCGGCAGCTCCTGACGGGGCGGCAGTGATCCGCCCGCCAGGTCGAGGTGGAGGAAGTGAGCCGGACGGCTCGGCGCATAGCCGCGCTTCTCGGCGAAGGCCAGGTTGGACGGGGTGTCGAGCACCCAGGCGTAGACCGAGGTCGCCCCCTCCTGCGCCAGATACGCCTCGGCCGTGCGCAGCAGCAGCGCACCCGCCCCGCGCCCGGTGCGGTCGGGATGCGTGTACGTGTTGCAGAACCCCTGACCGGGTTCGGGGCTGTCGTGGACGAGGCCGACCTGCGCGGTCCCGATGAACTCCCCGTCCTCCTCGGCGACCAGCAGCCGGGCGCGCTTGTCCGGGTGGGCCGAGGCCAGTTCGAAGGTGACGCACTCGGGCGTCGTCACCATGAAGGGCAGGGCGGCACGCCGGACCCGTACCCAGTCCTCCGCGTCGGCGGGGAGGAAGTCGCGAACGATGACAGTCATGCGCCGGACGTTACGCGCGGGCCGCCATCGGCCGCCCCCGAATTTCCGTCGGCGGGGCGGACGTGGGGGAGAATCGGGGCGTGACCCTGAAGATCGTTCTTGATCCCGATGCAGGCATCGCCCCGTACGAGCAACTGCGCACCCAGATCTCCGAACTGGCCCGCTCCGGCGCGCTGCCCGTCGGCTTCAGACTCCCGACGGTACGCGGCTTCGCCGAGGAGCTCGGCCTCGCCGCGAACACCGTCGCGAAGGCGTACCGCGCGCTGGAGGCCGACGGGGTGATCGAGACCCGTGGGCGCAACGGCACGTTCGTCGCCGCCGCCGGTGACGCGGCGGACCGTCATGCGGCGGCCGCGGCACAGGAGTACGCGGAGCAGGCGCGGCGGCTGGGCCTGTCCCGGGACGAGGCGCTGTCCCTGGCGCGGGACGCGGTACGGGCGGCGTACGGGGCGGGGTGAGATCGCGGCGGGGCGGGCCGTGCCGGGCCCGGGGCGGCGGGCCGGCGTCCGTGCCGGTTCAGAGGTACAGGCCCGCGTCCGCCCCGGAGTCCTGCTTCGGCACCGACGCGGGACCGCTTCCGCGCCGCAGCGCGTACAGTTCGGCGAGCGTCGCGCCCTCGCGGCCGAGCCCTTCCTCCGTGCCCAGCCAGGCCACCGCCTCCTTGCGGGTCAGTGAGCCCACCTCGATCCTGGCGAGGCAGCGGCCGGGCCTGACCGCGGCCGGATGGAGCCGTTCCAGGTCCTCGTTGGTGGTGACGCCCACCAGCACATTGCGGCCCTGCCCGAGCAGCCCGTCGGTGAGGTTCAGCAGCCGGGACAGCGCCTGGCCCGCGGTGTGCTTGGCCTCGCCGCGGATCAGCTCGTCGCAGTCCTCCAGGAGCAGCAGCCGCCACCGGCCCTTGGACGTGCCGTCGTCCTCGCCGATCGCGATGTCCATGAGATAGCCGACGTCGTTGAAGAGCCGCTCGGGATCGAGCACGCAGTCGACCTGGCACCAGTCCCGCCACGAGCGCGCGAGCGTGCGCAGTGCGGAGGTCTTGCCGGTGCCCGGCGGGCCGTGCAGCAGGAGCAGCCGGCCCGCGATGTCGTCGGGGGTGACCTTCATCAGCCGGTCCATGGCATCGGCCACCGGCGCGGTGTAGTTGCCCCGGACCTCGTCCCAGGTGCCGGCGGCGATCTGCCGGGTGGTGCGGTGCGGGCCGCGGCGCGGGGAGACGTACCAGAAGCCCATCGTCACGTTCTCGGGCTGGGGTTCGGGCTCGTCCAGGGCGCCGTCCGTCGCCTGGCCGAGGACCTGCTGGGCCAGTTCCGGGCTGGTCGCGGTGACCGTGACATCGGCGCCGCGGTTCCACCGCGAGACGAGCAGAGTCCAGCCGTCGCCCTCGGCGAGCGTGGCACTGCGGTCGTCGTCGCGGGCTGCGCGCAGCACCTTGGCGGCCGGGGGCAGCAGGGTCGCCCCTGCCTTGACACGGTCCAGGGAGGAACTGTGCGAGTACGGCTGCTCTCCCGACGCGAAACGGCCGAGGAACAGCGCGTCGACGACATCCGACGGGGAATCGCTGTCGTCGACGTTGAGCCGGATCGGCAGCGCGGACTCAGGGGTGGCGGACATGGCGCCCATGATCCGGCACCGGGGGTACCCGGCGCACCAGGGTTTCATCGCCTTCCTCCCATTTTCCGGCAGTGACCGCCGACATGACGGGCATGCAGAGTGCGTGTGGAGGAGCCCGAGTCATCGGAGAAAATTGGCATGAACACTTCCAACAGGGGTGCCGGTGCTGCTACCACGGACTCGGCAGACCGCGTGGAGATTCCACCGGTCGGTCCCAAGGGAGGTTCCATGAAGCTGTCCAGACTCGCGGCGCTCTCGTCCTCGCTCCTGCTCGGTGCCGTGCTCGCTCTGACCGGAGCGGCGACCGCCGCCGCCGCAACGTCTGTTCAGGCCGTCGACTACGTCGCCCTCGGCGACTCGTACTCCTCGGGTGTCGGAGCCGGCAGTTACGACGGTGCCAGTGGTGACTGCAAGCGCAGCACCAAGGCGTATCCGGCCCTCTGGGCCGCCGCCAACTCGCCCGCCTCGTTCACCTTCGCCGCTTGCTCGGGCGCTCGCACGGGTGATGTGAAGGCCGGTCAGCTCGGCCCCCTCAGCTCCTCGACCGACCTCGTCTCGATCTCCATCGGCGGCAACGACGCGGGCTTCGCCGACGTCATGACCACCTGTGTCCTCCAGTCCGAGACCACCTGCCTCAACCGGATCGCCACGGCCCGCGGCTATGTCGAGTCCACCCTCCCCGGCAACCTCGACTCGGTGTACACGGCGATCCACGCCAAGGCGCCGTCCGCCCGTGTCGTCGTTCTCGGCTACCCGCGCTTCTACAAGATCGGCGGCAGCTGTGCCGTCGGCCTGAGCGACAAGGTGCGCACCGCGATCAATGCGGCGGCCGACCTCCTCAACACGACGACCGCCAAGCGCGCGGCCGACCACGGCTTCGCCTTCGCCGATGTCGCGGGCGGGTTCACCGGTCACGAGATCTGCTCCGGAAGTGCCTGGCTGCACAGCGTCAACTGGCTCAACATCGGCGAGTCCTACCACCCCACCGCCACCGGACAGTCGGGCGGCTACCTGCCCGCCCTCGACTCGGCGGCCTGACACCACCAGCGCATCCGCCGGGCCCGTCCGGCCGCCGGACGGGCAGGAGGCCCCTGCCCGCCGGGGTCTCCGTCCGGCGGGGCGCAAGGGCGGTCCAGGGTCCGTGGCGGGATCGCGGCCGGAGTACCTCCGTCCGGTTCCGTTCTGTCCAAGTCGCCCTGAAATCGGGCGGATTCGTGAATGCGGTGTCAACCTCCGTATGCGTGTGTGCAATCCTGCGACCGGGATACACGAGTGTCGGCACGGGGCGATAGGGTTAACCTGCCCGGGCCGGGTGCCCTCGTACGGGTGGGGAGTGACATGGAACAGATAGCGATGCGGAGCAGGCCGCGTGTGCCTGCCATCACCTGCGGGAGCGGTGCGACGAGTTCGCGCCTCGACCGCCATCTCGCGGTGCTCGGCGGCCCTGCCGTGCCGCAGCGGGAAGCCGCGGAGGCGACACTGCTGATGCGTGAGCTCACCTCGCGCGACGCCGCCCACTATCGCCGGAGCAAGAGCGCGCGGGTCTCGCTCTTCGCGCCGCTGCGACGACTGAGGCGTTCACTCCTCGGCAGCCGCCACTGACCCGACGGCCCGTCACGACCGCCCACCGGTCCTCCGCCCGGCCTCCCCGGTCAGGGTCCGTCGCCCGGCCCCCCCGCTCGGGGCCGTGTGCGATCACGCCGTCCCGGCGCTGCGCTGCCGTCCGCCCTCCCGTCATCCCCAGGGCCCACGGCAGCGCTTCGGTGTGTCCACCGGGCGCCGTAGGGCGATGGCGTGGATCTCCGCAGAGCCTTCGGGATCGAAGTGCTTCGGGGGCGCGCTTCTAGACTGTATGTATGTCCGAAAAGCGAGCTGCGCGCCTGAGCCCCGACGAACGAAGGGCCCAGTTGGTCGCCATCGGCCTGGACATGCTCGCCGACCGGTCGCTGGACGAACTCTCCACGGACGACGTGGCGCGGCGGGCCGGCATCTCACGGGGGCTGCTCTTCCACTATTTCGACTCCAAGCGCGACTTCTACCGCGCCGTGGTGCAGCAGGAGTGCGACGACTTCGTCGCAGCCACGGAACCGGACCCCTCGCTGGGGCCCGTCCCCTGGCTGCGGTCGTTCATCGCCGGCTTCGTGCGGTACGTACTGGAGCACCGCAAGGTCTATCTCGCCCTGGTCCGCGGCGCCGCGGGCAGTCACCCCGCGGTGGAGGACATCGTCGACGCGACCAGGGCCACCCTCGCCCGGCGGGTGGCTGAGGGGCAGCGGCGGCTAGGGATGCCGGACTCGCCGCGGCTGGCCGTCGCCGCCAGGGCCTGGACGGCCTTCGCCGAGGAGGCGGTGACCAGCTGGCCGCACGGTGGACCGGACGCGCCGGCGGAGCTCGGGGTCTTCCTGGAGTCGAGCTTCATCAGCCTGCTCGGAGCCCTGGACCGGCCCTGTGCGCTGCCCCGGTGAGCGGGGCCCGTCACTCGCCGCCGCGCGCGTAACGCCGTACGGACAGCGGCACGAACACCGCGAGGAGCACCGCCGACCAGGCGAGCGTCCCGGCCACCGGGTGGGCGACCGGCCAGGCGGCGTCGGCCGCCGGGGAGGCGTTGCCGAACAGGTCGCGGGTGGCCGAGGCCATGGCGCTGATCGGGTTCCACTCCGCGACCGTCCGCAGCCAGCCCGGCAGATTGTCGGTCGGGATGTATGCGCTCGACAGCAGCGGCAGGACGAAGGTGGAGCTGCCCAGCTGGCCGGCGATCTCCTCGTTGCGGATCAGCAGGCCCAGCCAGCAGCCCAGCCACGACGTGGCGAACCGCATGAGCAGCAGCAGTCCGAAGGCGCCCAGGGCGGCGAGCGGCCCGCCCTCGATCCGCCAGCCGACCGCGAGTCCGACGAGGATCAGCGGGACCATGCCGATGGCCGTGGTCAGCAGATCGGCGGCGGTCTGGCCGAACGGCACGGCGGGCCTGCTCATCGGCAGTGTGCGGAACCGGTCCATCACCCCGCGGTGGCAGTCCTGCGAGGCCTGGAACATCCCGGTCATGATGCCGCCCGCCGCCGTCGCCGCCAGCAGGCCCGGCACCAGGAACGCGCGGTACTCCTGGCCGGGCACGGCCAGCGCGCTGCCGAACACGTACCCGAAGAACAGCAGCATCGTGATCGGCATGGTCTGGGTCAGGATCACCACGCCCGGTGCGGCCTTGATCCGCTGCAGATGGCGGCCCAGTACGGCCAGGGCGTCGGCGACGGGGGTGCTCGTGGCGGGTGTGTCGGGCCGTTCCCGGACCAGTGTCGTGCTGCTCATGCTGCCGTCTCCTTCAGTGGCGGGGAGGTGCGGCCGTCGCCGCGGTCGGTCAGGCGGAGGAAGACCTCGTCGAGCGTCGGTGGGCGCAGGCTCGCGTCGATCACCGGGACGCCTGCCGTGTCGAGTTCGCGGACGATACGGGGGAGGGTGAGCGTGCTGTCGGACGTGACGGCGCCCACGGTGCGGCGCTCGTGGTCGAGCACCGGTTCGGCGCCGGTGAGCTGGTCGAGCACGCCGGCCGCCGGGACCAGCGCCGACTCATGGGCGACGACCACCTCGGCGTAACTGCCGATCCGGGACTTCAGCTCGGCGGGGGTGCCGCGGTGGGCGGCCCGGCCCCGGTCGATCAGCACGATGTCGTCGGCCAGCTGATCGGCCTCCTCCAGATACTGCGTGGTGAGCAGGACGGTGGTGCCCCGGTCGGCCAGTTCCCTCACCGCCGCCCAGATCTGGTTGCGGCTGTGCGGGTCGAGGCCGGTGGTCGGCTCGTCCAGGAAGAGCACCCGCGGGCGGGTCAGCAGGCTGGCGGCGAGGTCGAGGCGGCGGCGCATGCCGCCCGAGTAGGTGCGGGCCGGGCGGTCGGCCGCCTCGGTCAGCTCGAAGCGTTCGAGGAGCTCGTCGGCGCGGGCACGGGCCGCCTCGCCGCGGAACCGTTGCAGCTTGGCGAAGAGCCGCAGATTCTGCCGGCCGGACAGCTCGCCGTCGACCGAGGCGTCCTGCCCGGTGACGCCGATCGCGGCGCGCACCGAGGCCGCCTCGCGCGCCACGTCGTATCCCGCTACCAGGGCGCTGCCGCCGTCCGGTGCCGTCAGCGTGGTGAGCACCCGGACGGCGGTGGTCTTGCCCGCGCCGTTCGGCCCCAGCACTCCGCAGACGGTGCCCTCGGTGACCGCGAGATCGAGCCCGCGCAGCGCGTGGACATCGCCGTAGCGCTTCTCCAGACCTTCACTAAGTACAGCGTACGTAGTTGTCATGCGGCCTACCGTACCGCACTACGTACGGTGTACGTAACTACGATGGTGGGAGAGGTGGTGATCAATGGTGGGGCGACCCGCTGTACCCGAAGTGATCTGGGCGCGCCCCGAGCGTGCGGGCCGAGGCCCCAAGCCCGCTTTCAGTCGCGCCGACATCGCGGCAGCCGCCGTCCGCATTGCCGATGCGGACGGTTTCGACGCCGTGTCCATGCGGAAGGTCGCGGCGGAGCTCGGCTGCGGCACGATGTCGCTCTACAACTACGTGCCGCGCAAGGAGGACCTGCACGAGCTGATGCTCGACGCGGTCAGCGGCGGGTACGAGTTCCCGGAACCGTCCGGCGACTGGCGCGCCGATCTCATCGCACTGGCCCATCAGGCCCGCGAGATGATGCGCCGCCACACCTGGATGCCCCGGCTGATGTCACCCGTGTACGGCTTCAGCCCGAACGTCTTGCGGTATCTGGAGTACTCGCTCAGCTGCCTGGACGGGGTCGACGCACGGTTCGGCGAGAAGATGGAACTCATCGCCATGATCACCAGTGTGGTCACCACCTATGTGGCCAACGAGATCGCCACGGCAGAGCGCAGCCGGTCTCTGCCCTGGTCCGAGGAGCAGGAGCACGCAGTGCGCACCGGCTATCTGATCAGCCAGCTCGCGACCGGGAAGTATCCGAGGATGGCGGCGGGATTCGCCGAGGACCCGGGGCCGATCGATCTGGACGGGGTCTTCGACCGGGCGCTCCACCGGGTGCTGGACTCCTTCGACCGGTAGGCCCTGTCCGGCGTCCCCTCACAGCAGCGCGAGCTGCCCGTCCGCCCGGTCTCCGGGGCATCGCAGCCGCGCCCCTGCGGCACGAGGCAGTGCGTCGGTGCCCTTGCCGTGGTCAGTGCGCCTCCACGGTGACCGAGAAGGAGAACCGGTCGCCCCGGTAGCGGATCTGCGCCACGTCGACCACCTGGCCGCTCTCGTCGTACGTCACGCCCGTGTAGAACAGGATCGGGCTCAGCAGCGGGACCTGGAGCAGTCCGGCGGTGGCCGGGTCGGCCAGGCGCGCCTCGACCGTGTCGGTGATGCGTGCGATACGGACGCCGACCCGGTCGCGCAGCACCTTGGTCATCGGCCAGCGTTCGAGATCGGCGACGTCGAGTCGGGCCGCGATCTCGGGACGCACCACGTTCTCCGCCCAGTTGGTGGGCTCGTCGCTCTCCCCGTCGCGGCGCAGCCGGCGGTAGCTGATCAGTTCCTCGCAGTCGGGGAAGTACTCGGTGAGATCCCCCGGCACGGCGACCGGGCCGTGGCCGAGCACCGAGGCCCGCTCGCCCGACTGCTGGGCCACGATCGCGTCGATCGAACCCAGCAGCCGGACCGGCGACACCCGGCGGGCGCGCGGCTCGATGAAGGTGCCGCGCCGCCGGTGCCTGCTGATCAGCCCTTCCGCCTCCAGCTCCTTGAGCGCCTGGCGCATCGTCAGGACGCTGACGCCGTAGTGCGCGGCGAGCCGCTCCTCGGTCGGCAGCCGCGCCGAGGCGTCCTTGGTGCGGCCCAGTATCGAGGCGCGCAAAGACTGCGAGACCTGGTACCACAGTGGCAGCTTGCGGTTCAGGACCAGCGAGTCGGGGGCGAAGGCCGGCCCTGCGGGGACCTTGGGCGTCTGAGGCACCTGGGGCCTTTCGTTCGGATCGGGCCGGGCCGGGAGCGACGGGTGCTCCTACGGCCTGAAGTTGCGGCTCAGACCCTGCCACACGTCGTCGTAGCGCTGCTGCAGGTGGCCGGCGGTCGCCGCCTGCTCCGTCGCCGTCACCGGCCAGCGGGTCTCGAACATGAAGGCGAGGCCGTCGTCGATCTTCTGCGGCTTCAGCTCCGCCTCGCTCGCCCGGTCAAAGGTCTCCCGGTCCGGGCCGTGCGCCGACATCATGTTGTGGAGCGAGCCGCCGCCCGGGACGAAACCGCCCTTGCCGGCTGTTTTGGCGTCGTACGCGCCCTCGATCAGGCCCATGTACTCGCTCATCACATTGCGGTGGAAGTACGGCGGCCGGAAGGTGTCCTCGCCGACCAGCCAGCGCGGCGCGAAGACGACGAAGTCGACACCGGCCAGACCGGGGGTGTCGGACGGCGAGGTCAGCACCGTGAAGATGGACGGGTCGGGGTGGTCGTAGCTGATCGAGCCGATGACATTGAAGCGGTGCAGGTCGTAGACGTACGGGGTGTGGTTGCCGTGCCAGGCGACCACATCGAGCGGCGAGTGGTCGTAGGTCGCCGACCAGAGGTTCCCGCAGAACTTGTTGATCACCTCCAGCGGGCGGTCGTCGTCCTCGTACGCGGCGACCGGGGCGAGGAAGTCCCGTGCGTTGGCGAGGCCGTTGGCGCCGATCGGGCCGAGGTCGGGGAGGGTGAACGGCTGGCCGTAGTTCTCGCAGACATAGCCCCGGGCGGTGGCGTCGAGCAGCTCGACGCGGAAACGGACGCCGCGCGGGATCAGCGCGACATGCCCCGGTTCGGCACGCAGCAGGCCCAGTTCGGTACGGAGCAGCAGACCGCCGCGCTCCGGGACGATCAGCAGCTCGCCGTCCGAGTCGCTGAACACCCGGTCCGTCATGGAGGAGTCGGCGTGGTAGAGGTGCACGGCCATGCCGGTGCGCTGCGCCGCGTCGCCGTTGCCGCCGAGGGTCCACAGTCCCGCCAGGAAGTCGGTCCCGGGCGCGGGCTCGGGGAGCGGATCCCACCGCAGCCGGTTGGGGTCCGGCACGGATTCGGTGAACGGGGCGGTCCGGATCGCCCCGTTGCCGATCCGGGTGAACGGGGGATGGGCGGCCGACGGACGGATCCGGTAGAGCCAGGAACGGCGGTTGTGGGCCCGCGGTTCGGTGAAGGCCGAGCCGCTCAGCTGCTCCGCGTAGAGCCCGAGGGGCGCGCGCTGGGGGGAGTTACGGCCCTGCGGCAGCGCCCCCGCAACCGCCTCCGAGCTGTGCTGATTGCCGAAACCGGCGGAATGCTCCAGTGCTTCCGCCGTCTTCCTCGCCTGCTCGTTGCCGCTCATCTGCGCTCCCGGTGCCGAAGGAATCCTATGGGTAACCGTAGGAATCGGATCGGGGTGAGTCAACGGCATTCATGGCGCACGAGGGGGTTCAAAAAGATGAACAATGCTCTACTCTCCCGCACATGTCGTGGACACGAAGACTTCTGGTGGTCCTGGCGGCGCTCGCCTCCGCCCTCCTCGCGGCCCCGGCCGCCCAGGCGCACGAGGAACGTCCGGTCACTCTGCCCGACGGAACCGGCAGCGTCCCCGAATACCGCACCGGGGAACCCGACCTCCTGGTCTGCAAGAGCGACCGGGCGGACTTCGAGCGCCGGGTGTCCCGCTTCCCGGAGAAGCTGCGGACCCGGAACCTCAAGCTCTTCGACCGGTGCCAGGACTCCGGCTACCGCCATCTGCAACAGGCGGTGGACGCGGTCGACAGGCCCGGCATGAACATAGCCGTCCTGCCCGGCCTGTACGAGGAGGAGCCCTCGCTGCCCGAGCCGACCGGACAGTGCGCCCGGCTGAAGGCGCCCAACTCCCAGCTCGGCTACCAGATCCTCTCGTACGCCCAGCAGCAGCGGTGTCCGCACAACCAGAACCTGGTGGCGGTCCTCGGCAAGAAGGACCTCCAGATCGAGGGCACCGGCGCCGAGCGCACGGACGTGGTCGTCGACGCCAAGTACCAGAAGCTCAACGCGATCCGGGCGGACGGTTCCGACGGCATCTACTTCCGGAACTTCACCGCCCAGCGCACCACCTTCAACTCCCTGTACGTACTGGCCCAGGACGGCTTCGTCATCGACTCCGTCCTCACCCGCTGGAACGACGAGTACGGCTTCCTGACCTTCGCGAGCGACCACGGGCTGTACAAGAACTGCGAGTCGTACGGAAACGGCGACTCCGGCATCTACCCCGGCAGCGCGTCGAACATCAACGACGCCTACGGCTACGACGTGCCGCGCTACTCCATCGAGATCACCGGCTGCCGCAGCCACCACAACATGGTCGGCTACTCCGGCACCGCAGGCGACTCCGTCTATGTCCACGACAACGAGTTCGACCACAACATGGGCGGCGCCTCGATGGACAGCGCCTTTCCCGGCCACCCCGGACTGCCGCAGAACCACGCCCGCTTCGAACGCAACCTGATCCACGACAACAACGCCGACTACTACCGCTACGTCGCCGACGGCACCTGCGCCAAGCCGCCGGTGGACCGGGGCTACGAGGAGGGCGTCGTCTGCCCGCAGATCTCCATGCCGCCCGGCTCCGGCATCATCACCGCGGGCGGCAACTGGAATCTGTACGAGAACAACTGGATCTACGGGCACCAGCGTGCCGCCTTCGTCCTGACCGCCGTGCCCGCCTTCATCCGCGGTGAGGACGCGATGGCCAAGCAGGCCGACACCTCGCACCACAACCGGTACGCGGGCAACCGCCTCGGCAGGGACAAGGCGGGCAACTCCCGGCCCAACCGCACCGATGTGTGGTGGGACGGCCAGGGCGAGGGCAACTGCTGGCAGGCGGACGCCGGGCCGTCCTCGCCGCGCGCCCTGCCCGACTGCGGCTCCGCGCGCGGTGACGTGTCCGTGCGCACCGACCGGCTCGTCGGCGAACCGGTCAAACTCGCCCAGCTGCTGGTCTGCGCCGACTACAACGTGCAGGCGCGCCGGCTGCCGGCCGGCTGCGACTGGTACGGGGCGCGTGGCATCGAGCGCATCGAGGTGCAAATAGCGCTGGCGGTCGCGGTGGTGCTCGCGCTGGTCGGCGGGGTGTTGTGGTGGCGCAGGCTGCGCGGCAGCCGGCTCGCCGCGGTGGCCACGGGGCTCGGCGTGATCGGCCTCGGACTCGACGTGGCCGGATCGACCATGGGGCTGGCCGCCACCCATGTGCCCGCGCTGGCACTGCTGCTGACCGGGGTGTGGTGGACCGGCATCGGTCTCGTGCTCCGCAGGGAACGGCCCTGGCTGGGCCGGACCACGGTGGTGCTCGGCGCGCTCACGCTGCTCGACGCCGTGGACAAGGCCGTGTTCATGATCCCGTGGATTCCGCTCAGCCCGGCCTGGGTGCGGGGACTGCTCGGCGTGGTCTGGGTGGTGTGGGCCGTGATCGCCGCCGCCCGCCACGGTGACCGCACCCCGCCGGAGGAGACCGGGACCCCGGCCCCGGACGACGCCCCCGCCCCGACTCCGGGGCCTGCCCCGACTCCGGGGCCTGCCCCGACTCCGGGCTCTGCCCCGACTCCGGGTCCTGCCCCGGAAGGAGACGCATCGTGAAGCGTTCAGGTACACCGCCGCGGACCATCCGGCTGCTTCGGTTCCCCCGCCCGGTCGCCGCCGCCGTCACCGTGCTCACCGCGGGCGCCCTCGTGTTCGGTGCGAGCGCCTGCGGCGGGCGGGCCACCACTCACCACAAACCCGGCACCAGCCATGAGCAGGCCGGCGGCAACGTCGGCCGACTGCTCGCCGACGACGACGGCTCCGGCAACCGGCTGCGCCAGGTCGACGCCGAGGGCGCCCCCGCGGTGACGGTCGCCGTACGACCCGACTCCGAGGACGGATGGAACGTCCATCTCTCCGTACGGAACTTCAGGTTCACCCCGGACAGTGTGGGCGGCGCCGCGCTCCACGGGCGCGGCCACGCCCGGCTGTTCCTCGACGGCCACCCCCTCGCCCGCGTCTACGGCTCCTGGTTCCACCTCCCCGCCTCCGTCGTCCGCGCCGCCGGCGGCGGCACCGGCCTCACCGCACGGCTCTACGCCGACGACCACACCGCCTGGGCGGTGAACTCCACCCCCGTCCAGGCCACCGCCTCCCTCGCCGCTCCCTCCGGGTCGGCCTCCCCCCCCGAGGAGAGCAGACCGGCAACACCCCATCCCGGCACCACACTTGAGATCGTCGTCTCCCACGGCAAGGTCAGCCCGGACCCCGGCCGCACCGAGATCAAGAAGGGCCGAACCGTCGAACTCCGGGTCCGAAGCGACCGCGCCGACGCCCTCCATGTCCACGGCTACGACAAGGAGGCCCGGCTGCCCGCCGGAAAGACCGTCACCCTCACCTTCACCGCCGACCGCAGCGGGCTCTTCGAGGTCGAGACCCATGAGTCCGGCCTGCTCCTCACCCAACTCGTCGTACGGTGAGCGTCCTCGCCCACGGCATCGGCGCCCAGCACGACCTGCCGCTCTCCCCCTTCTACGCCTTCGCCGGTGCCTTCGCCGCGCTCTTCGTCTCCTTCCTCGCGCTCGGCCTGCTCTGGTCCGCCTCACGCTTCCGCGGCGACCGGGCGGGCCGTCCGCTCCCGTCCGCCCTCCAGCGCTTCGCCGACGCCCGCCCCACCCGTATCGCGCTGCGCGTGCTCGGCCTCGCCGCCGCCCTGTACGTCACGCTCCACCTCCTCCTCGGCCCGGACGACCCGGACCGCAACCCCGCCCCCGGGTCCGTATACGTACTCCTCTGGGTCGGGCTGGTGCCTGCATCGCTCCTCCTCGGTCCCGTCTGGCGGCTGCTCAACCCGCTGCGCACCGTCCACCTCCTCGGCTGCCGCGCACTGGGCCGCGACCCCGCCGCGGGGCGGCCCCTTCCCGCACGGCTCGGTCTGTGGCCCGCCGCCGCCGGGCTCCTCGCCTTCACCTGGCTCGAACTCGTCGCCCCCGACCCGGCGTCGGCCACCACCCTCCTGCTCTTCCTCTCGCTCCACACCGCCGTCCACCTCGCGGGCGCCGCCCGCCACGGCGCCGGGTGGTTCGACCGGGCGGACGCCTTCGAGGTCTACTCCGGGCTGCTCTCCCGGCTCTCCCTGCTCGGCCGCCGCCCCGCCGACCGCCGCCTCGTCCTCCGCTCCCCGTTCAACGGACTCGACTCCACCCCGCAGGTCCCCGGACTCGTCGCCACCGTCTGCGTCATGCTCGGCTCCACCGCCTACGACGGCTTCTCCGACTCCCCGTCCTGGATCACCACCGTCCAGACCTCACCCCTGGGCCGCACCACCGCGGCCACGCTCGGACTCCTGGGCGCCGTCGCCCTCGTGGCCGCCCTCTACGCCCTGTGCACCGGCGCCGTCCGGCTGATCTCCGGTCAGCTGAGCCACCCGCTCACCGCCTTCGCCCACTCGCTCGTCCCGATCGCGCTCGGCTATCTCGTCGCCCACTACTTCACGCTCTTCGTCACCGAAGGGCCACGCACGGTCATGATGGCATCCGGCACTGACAATCCGGCCCCGCCCGAGCCGTTTCTGGGCCCCGGCGGGGTCGCCACCCTCCAGGTCGCCGCGATCGTTCTCGGCCACGTACTCGGCGTCATCGCCGCTCACGACCGGTCCGTACGCCTCTTTCCGCCCGGCCGCGCCGTCGCGGGGCAACTCCCGCTGCTGGTCCTGATGGTCACGTACACCATCGGCGGACTGTCTCTGCTCATCGCGTGAGAACCGCGCCGGACACCAGTGGTCACCCGCCCGCCGGCCGACCCGGAACACACCGGCCACCCGCAGCAGAGGAGACCCACGGCATCATGGAGCCCGTGCCCCATACGAACACGAACCTCCGCCGCGCCCCTGTGCAGCAGCGCAGCGCCGAACGCCTCGCCCGGATACTCGACGCCTGCGCCGAACTCCTCGACGAGACCGGCTACGAGCAGCTGTCCACCCGGGCGGTGGCCATCCGTGCCGGGGTCCCCATCGGCTCCGTCTACCGGTTCTTCTCCAACAAACGCGCGCTGACCGACGCACTGGCCCGGCGCAATCTGGACAGCTACGCCGAGCGCATCACCGCCCGCCTGGCCGTCATCCCGCCCACCGACTGGCGCGGCGCCATCGACGCCGTACTGGACGAATACCTGGCGATGAAGCGCTCCGTGGCCGGATTCGCCCTCGTCGACTTCGGCGCTCCGGCCCCCGAGGACGACCCCGCCAATGACGCCAACCAGCGGGTCGCCGGCCGGCTTGCCGAACTGCTCTCCGGGTACCTGGGCGGCGCCTCTGACGAGGATCTGTCGCGCACCGTCCTGGTCTGCGTCGAGGCCGCCGACGCCCTCCTCCAACTCGCCTTCCGCACCGACCCGTCGGGTGACCCGGCCATCGTCGCCGAGACCCGCATCCTGCTACGGGCCTATCTGGCACGCGTCCTGGACTGACAGTGAGGATGTGTGGTGGCTTCTTCGGCGGGTCCGGCTCACGGACTGACCGACGCCGACCGGCTGTCCTTCAGCGGACAGGCCGGCCTGCACGGGGGAGCCACCGCACTCGGCCGGACGAGGGCGAGGGCTTCGAGGGGCTGGACCCGAACCGGGCCACCCTGCGCCCCGGCCGGCCCGGCACCCCGGCCCGGCACCCCGGCACCCCGGCCCGGCCGGCGCTCCGCCGACCGCAGCGGCGCCCGACACCCGTCGGCGGCAGTGCGCTGCCGCCGGAACCCGGCCGTTGACCTCAAGTCCACTGGAGGTCGTACGTTCCTCCCATGAGCATGGAAACCACGGCGTGGACACAGCTCCACAACGTCATGAACGCGCAAGCGGACCGACGCCCCTTCGACCGGAACACCCTGCGGCGCATCGCCGTCTTCGCCCGCCCGCACCGGCGCCGTGTCGGCCTCTTCCTGATCCTGAGCGTGGCGACGGCGCTGCTCGCCGTCGCCACCCCCCTGCTCGCCGGCCGTGTCGTGAACGCGATCGTGGCCGGCAAGGACTCGGGCACCGTCACCCGGCTGTCCCTCCTCATCGCCGTGATTGCCGTCGCGGAGGCCGCACTGGGCCTGGCCGGCCGCTGGCTCTCGGCCAATCTCGGCGAGGGCCTGATCCTCGATCTGCGCACCGCCGTCTTCGACCATGTGCAGCGCATGCCGGTCGCCTTCTTCACCCGGACCCGCACCGGCGCGCTCGTCAGCCGCCTCAACAACGACGTCATCGGGGCCCAGCGCGCCTTCAGCAACACACTGTCCGGCGTCGTCAGCAATGTCGTGACGCTGCTGCTCACCCTTGGCGTCATGCTCTCCATCTCCTGGCAGATCACTGTGCTCGCGCTGGTGCTGCTGCCGGTGTTCGTGCTGCCGGCGCGCCGTATGGGCACCCGGATGGCGAGGCTCCAACGGGAGGCCGCAGCCCACAACGCCGCGATGGGCACCCGGATGACCGAGCGCTTCTCCGCCCCCGGCGCCACCCTGATCAAGCTCTTCGGCCGCCCCGCCGACGAGTCCGCCGAATTCGCCGTCAGAGCCGGCCGGGTGCGCGACATCGGCGTACGCACGGCCATGGCCCAGTCCGCGTTCATCACCGCCCTCACTCTCGTGTCCGCGCTGGCCCTCGCCCTCGTCTACGGGCTCGGCGGGTACTACGCACTGCGCGGGCGGCTCGACGCGGGCGCCGTCGTGGCCCTCGCCCTCCTGCTGACCCGGCTGTACGCACCGCTCACCGCTCTCGCCGGGGCACGCGTCGAGGTGATGAGCGCACTCGTCAGCTTCGAGCGGGTCTTCGAGGTCCTCGACCTCAAGCCGCTCATCGACCAGAAGCCGGATGCCCGGACGGTCCCGGACGGCCCGGTGTCCGTCGAGTTCGACCGGGTGCGTTTCGGCTACCCGTCCGCCGACAAGGTCTCGCTCGCCTCGCTGGAGGACGTCGCGAGCCTCGACACCCGCGGCGGCGGCGAAGTACTGCGCGGGGTCTCCTTCCGTGCCGAGCCCGGCCAGACGGTGGCGCTCGTCGGCTCCTCCGGCGCGGGCAAGTCGACCATCGCCCAACTGCTGCCGCGGCTGTACGACACGGACGAGGGCGTTGTCCGCATCGGCGGCGTCGACGTACGCGACCTGACCGCCGACACCCTGCGCGACACCCTCGGCATGGTCACCCAGGACGGCCACCTCTTCCACGAGTCGGTGCGCGCCAACCTGCTGCTCGCCCGCCCCGAAGCCGCCGAGGAGGACCTCTGGGACGCGCTGCGCCGTGCACGCCTGGACGGACTCGTCGCCTCACTGCCCGACGGGCTCGACACCGTCGTCGGCGAACGCGGCTACCGGCTCTCCGGCGGCGAACGCCAGCGGCTGACCATCGCCCGGCTGCTCCTGGCCCGCCAGCGCGTCGTCATCCTCGACGAGGCCACCGCCCACCTCGACAACACCTCCGAGGCAGCCGTCCAGGAGGCACTGACCGAGGCGCTCGCCGGACGCACCGCGGTCGTGATCGCCCACCGGCTCTCCACGGTACGGACCGCCGACCTCATCCTGGTCGTGGAGGACGGGCGGATCGTGCAGCGTGGTACCCACGACGAACTCCTCGCGGCAGGCGGCCGGTACGAGGAGCTGTACCGCACCCAGTTCGAGAACCCCGGTGCGGAGCACGGGGAACTCGACCGGCAGCCCCTGGCATGACCGGCGTCTCCGGCGCCGGAGAACCCGCAGCGTCAGTGCCGCGGCAGGCGACGTTCGCCCGTCGAGGAGCGGCGCGCGGTGCGTGTTCCAGGCGTGCCGGCCGGAAGTCCTCGTACTGGATGTACTCGGGCTTTCGGGCGGTGCGGCGAGAGCGCGTGCCGTGCGCGGCGACGGGGCGAACGGTGCCTGCCGGGGCACTGGTTCGGCTTGCGGACGACCCCGTCCGCAACGGTGACCGGGAGGAACAGCGATGAAGGCCCACGACGGCATGTACATCGACGGGGCCTGGCGGCCCGCCGCGGGACGGGACACGATCGCGGTCGTGAACCCGGCGGACGAACAGGTCATCGCCGAGGTCCCGGCCTGGCGGGGCCGAGGACGTCGGCGCCGCTACCGAATGGTCGCGGCCTCGATGCCGAGGTGCTCGTACAGCGCCCGCTCCCCGTCCGGGGTGGCCTTCACCGCGCGCCCGGACCCGATCCGTACGCACCATCCGGTGTCCAGCGCGTGGCGGCACAGCGCGGCGCCCGCGACCCCGGCGAGGTGCGGCCTGCGCTCCGTCCAGTCCAGACAGCTCCGTACGAGGGGACGCCGCGAACCGGTCTCCAGGCCGATACCCAGCTCGTCGAACCAGCGCAGACCCACGTCGGTCAGCGCGAAGCCGGTGTCCTGCTCCAGCAGCCCCCGTACGGTCATCGCGTCGGTGATCGCGATGCCGATCCGCCCCGCGAGATGGTCGTAACAGGTGCGGCCTCGGGCCATCGCGCTGCCCGCGTTCACCGCGCCGAGGGTGCGCGGCCGCTCGGGCGCGGGGCCGGGGACGACGTGGGCCGCCAGATCCTCGACGAGGTGCGCGATCCGTTCGTCGGCCAGCCGCAGATAGCGGTGGCGGCCCTGCCGTTCCTCGGCCAGCAGCCCGCCCGCGACGAGCTTGCCGAGGTGTTCGCTGGCGGTCGACGGCGCCACGGAGGCGTACCGAGCCAGTTCCCCGGCGGTCCAGGCGCGGCCGTCGAGCAGGGCCAGGCAGAAGGCGGCGCGGGTCTCGTCGGCGAGGAGCGCGGCCAGGGCGGCGAGGCGGGGCGCTGCCGGGTCGGGGTGTGCCATGCGTGCCATGGGAACCAGAATGCGTCAGGAACGCTTCGGCGCCGGCCGAACCGTTCCGCCCGGTGGCAGGAGCTCGTACTGGAGCGAGAGGCCGTCGACCAGGGCCCGCAGCCCGGTCTCGAAGGCCCCCTCGTCGACCTTCTGGCGCCGTTCGGCCAGCAGGTGGGCCTGGCCGAGGTGCGGGTAGTCGGCGGGGTCGTACGCCGTCTCGTCGTCGACGAAACCCCGGGCGAAGGAGCCCAGTGCCGAACCGGTGATGAAGTACCGCATCAGGGCACCGATGTACGTCGCCTGGGCCGGCGGCCAGCCGGCCCTGACCATCGCGCCGAACACCGCGTCGGCGACCCGGAGACCGGCCGGCCTGCGGCCCGGACCCTGGGCGAGCACCGGAACGATGTGCGGGTGCTCGGTGAGCGCCGCACGATAGGAGACGGCCCAGTCGTGCAGGGCGGATCGCCAGTCGCGGGTGTCCGACTCGTCGAACATCGACAGGTCGACCTGTGCGGACACGGCGTCCGCGACCGCGTCCAGGATCTCGTCCTTGTTGCGGAAGTGGTTGTAGAGCGAGGGTCCGCTGACCCCGAGTTCGGCCGCGAGCCGACGGGTGGACACGGCGTCGAGCCCCTCGGAGTCCACGAGTGCGCTCGCCGCCTCGACGATGCGGTCTCTGCTCAGGAGGGGCTTGCGCGGTCGGGCCATGCGGCACATGGTAGGGTCTGCGAGCGAAAAACTAGCAGTGCTAACCAAAGGTGGAGTGCCGAAGGATCGACCTGGAGCTCGGCGGGGAGCAGGAGCCGTCCGGCAGCTCGCCAAGGACTTCGTCGCCCGCGAGATCGCCCCGCACGTCGTGGAGTGGGACCGGGCCGAGATCTGGCCGCACCGCCGCTCGAACGGGCGTCTGAGTACCGACTGAGTACGCGAGCGGATGTGGCGCCCGCCATGTCGGCCGATGCTGGGCGCCATGAGTGAGACAGCATCGGTCAAGCAGCAGGGCACCGCAGCCTTCTACGGCCAGGCCGTCGCCTCCTTCGGGGTGGCGATCGGCGCGGTGGCTCTGGGCATCTACTTCCTCGACGCCGACGCCTGGGTCCGCGGATTCCTCGCGATCGGTGTCCTCTACCTCGTCACCTCCTGCTTCACCCTGGCCAAGGTCATCCGTGACCGCCAGGAGGCAGGGCAGATCGTCAGCCGGGTCGACCAGGCCCGGCTGGAGAAGATCCTTGCCGAGCACGACCCCTTCCAGAAGCTCTGACAGTCCCGCCGGACGGAATCTAAGCGCTTGCTCAGGTTCGGGGTATGGTGTTCGTCCTGCTGACGAGAGGGGCGAGTGACGATGAGCACGGCGGAGGAGACCGACGGCGACAGTGCGCCGTGGGCCGAGGTGACGCCCGAGGCGGCCCGGCGGCTGCTCGTCGCCGCCGTCGACGCCTTCGCCGAGCGCGGGTACCACGCCACCACCACCCGCGATATCGCGGGCCGGGCGGGGATGAGTCCCGCCGCGCTCTACATCCACTACAAGACGAAGGAAGAGCTGCTCCACCGGATCAGCAGGATCGGCCACGACCGCGCCCTGTTCGTGCTGGAGGCCGCCGCCGACGGTGGCGGCACGGCGGCCGAGCGGCTGGCCGAGGCCGTACGGTCCTTCGTCCGCTGGCACGCCGAGAGGCACACCACCGCCCGCGTGGTCCAGTACGAGCTCGACGCCCTCGGCGAGGAGCACCGCGCCGAGATCGTCGAGCTGCGCCGCAGGAGTGACGCGGTGGTCCGCCGGATCATCGGCGAGGGCGTGCAGGCGGGGGAGTTCGACGTCCCCGACGTCCCCGGCACCACGCTCGCGGTGCTCTCGCTCTGCATCGACGTGGCGCGCTGGTTCAACGCGCAGGGCAGCCGGACGCCGGACGAGGTCGGCGAACTCTACGCCGACCTCGTGCTGCGCATGGTCGCAGCCAAGCGTTAGGGGGTGGCGGGCCCGCGTCGTCAGAAGTAGTAGCGGGACACCGACTCGGCCACGCACACCGGCTTGTCGCCGCCCTCGCGCTCGACCGTGACGACAGCGGTGACCTGCACCCCGCCCCCGGCCTCCTCGACGCTCTTCAGGACGGCCGAGGCGCGCAGCCGTGAGCCCACGGGCACGGTGGACGGGAAACGGACCTTGTTCGTCCCGTAGTTGATGCCCATCTTCATGCCCTCGACCCGCATGATCTGCGGTACGAGCGCCGGCAGCAGCGAGAGCGTGAGATAGCCGTGTGCGATGGTCCTGCCGAACGGCCCGTCGGCGGCCCGTTCCGGGTCCACATGGATCCACTGGTGGTCGCCGGTGGCCTCGGCGAAGAGATCGATCCGCTCCTGGTCGACCTCCAGCCAGTCGCTGTGGCCCAGTTGCTCGCCCACCCCGTCGCTCAGCTCCCGCGCGGACGTGAAGATCCTCGGCTCTGCCATGTCCCTGGTCCTGCCCTTCCGGCTCCGGTCCATCGTTCGTCACGCTGTCTAAGCGCTTGCTCAGCATGGTTGGCGGGTGCGTTCCTGTCAACGACGGACCGGCCGGAGGCAGGCCAGTAGGGTTGGAGGAGTGCCCCAGATCCCACAGATACTCCATGAACTCACGGTCGGACAGCTCTCCGCGCGCAGCGGCGCCGCTGTGTCCGCCCTGCACTTCTACGAGGCCAAGGGCCTGATCAGCAGCCGACGCACCAGTGGCAACCAGCGCCGCTACAGCAGGGACGCGCTGCGCAGGGTCGCGTTCGTCCGGGCGGCGCAGCGGGTCGGCATCCCGCTCGCCACCATCCGTGACGCCCTCGCCGAACTCCCCGAGGAGCGCACCCCGAACCGCGAGGACTGGGCACGGCTCTCCGCGGCCTGGCGCTCCGAACTGGACGACCGCATCGAGCAGTTGGGGAGACTGCGGGACCACCTCACCGACTGCATCGGCTGTGGCTGCCTGTCGCTGGAGAACTGTGTGCTCTCCAACCCGAACGACGTCTCGGGCAGCCGGATCAGCGGCTCGCGCCTGATGCCGGAGCGCCCGTCGGCGGAGCGCGCGTAGGACGTGTTTCGAAGGCCGCGCCCGTCCGGCTGCCGGCCGGGCGCGGCCTGGCCGGATGCCCTCGTCGCGCGTCAGGCCACCGATGCCAGATCCCGCCGCGGTGCGCTCCGGGCCTTCGTCAGTGCCCGCGAGGTGAGCACCGGCTGCGGCACCACGATCCCGCACCCCGTGCAGACCGGCCCCGCCCAAGGGGCGCACCGCAGATCCTGCCGCCAGTGGATCGCGGTGTCCGCGCACACCGGGCAGGCCGTGCCGGGCTCCGACTCCAGCGCGGTGATCAGCCGGTTCAGCACCTCGGCGAGCGGCGCCGACGGATGCACCGCCGGGTCCTCGCAGCGGGCGACTCCGTGGCCGCCCCAGGTGCGCCGGTGCCAGTCGTCGAACGCGCCGGGCCGGCGCAGCCCGTCGTGCTTCTCCCGCCTGCGGCGCTCGGCGAACCCCGCTTCGTACGCGAGCCAGACCGTCCGCGCCGCCTCCAGTTCGTCCAGTGCGCGCATCAGCCGCGCCGGATCGGGGGACCGGTCCTCGGGTCCGATTCCGTGCCGGGTGCACAGATGGTCCCAGGTCGCCCGATGTCCGTAAGGGGCGAACCTCTCCAGGCACTTGCGCAGCGAATACCGCCGCAGTGCCAGGTCGCTGAGCGGATCGCGCACCTGTCTCGCAAGACTCCGGAATCCTGCCACCGCACCGTCACCTCCGTCGCTCGTACTTCGGCGTCAAGGGATGGACGAACGACTGCCCCGTTCGGATCCCGCGAAGACTGATGTTGTCCGGAATTCGGCGTGGCCCACCGATGCGGCGCCGCTGGAGCGTCATCCCGCAGAGGGCTCGCTGCCCGGCTCCGGCGCCCAGAAGCGTGGCATGTCCAACGCCCTGCTGGTCTCCGGGAAGCACACCGCGAGCGGGAACCCCATTGCCGTGTTCGGCCCGCAGACCGGCTACTTCGCCCCGCAGTTGATGATGCTCCAGGAACTCCAGGGGCCGGGCATCAGCGCCCGCGGTGTCTCCTTCGCCGGCGTCGGCATGTACGTCCGGACGGGCTGCGGCCAGGACTGTGCCCGGAGCGCCACCTCGGCCGGCCAGGACATCACCGACAGCCACGCCGTCGACCTGTGCGAGCCCGACGGCTCCACGCCCACCAGGGACTGCCCGCACTACCGCTGCCGCGGTACCTGCACCATCATGGAGACGCCGGAGCGCACCGACTCCTCATTCACCGGCCGCTCGGCGGGATCGGTCTGCAGGTCATCCACTGGCAGAACCGCCCGACGTACCGGCAGGTGGTGGAGTGCCCCGCCCACCGGTAGGGCGCTCGCGTCCGTGAGGGCGGGGGCCGTGTGCCGGGCGGGCCCGATCCTCCGGGCCCGCCCGGCCCGTCTCACCGGTACTGGAGATACCGCTTCCGTACGGCACGGAACGCGGCGAGATCCTCCGACCAGGCTCCCACCACCTCGTCCGTGTCCGCCCCCGCGTCGACCATGGTGCGGACCCGGGTGTTGCCGGTGAGCTTGTCGATCCAGTTGTCCGAGCGCCAGGCGAACCCGCTCCAGGTCCGCTTCGCCGTCACCAGCAGCGCGATGCCCGTGCGTACCGGATCGAAGGCCTCGCGGTCGTGGACGTGCAGTTGCACACCGCCCACCGTTTTCCCCTGGAACTTGGAGAACGTCGGCGCGAAGTACGCCTCGCGGAACGCGACCCCGGGCAGGTCGAGCGCGTTCGCGGCCGCTGCCCAACGGTGGTCGATGCCCTCCGCACCGAGCAGTTCGAACGGCCGGGTCGTGCCGCGCCCCTCGGAGAGGTTGGTGCCCTCGAACAGACAGGTGCCCGAGTAGACGAGCGCGGTGTCGGGCGTCGGCATGTTGGGGCTCGGCGCGACCCACGGCAGCCCGGTCGCGTCGTAGAAGTCCGAGCGCTTCCATCCGGACATCTTGACGATGCGCAGGTCCACCGGACGCTCGGCCAGGAACCGGGCGTTGAAGAGCAGCGCAAGCTCCGTGACCGTCATGCCGTGCGCCTGTGCGATCTCCCGGCGGCCCACGAACGTGCCGAACGCCGGGTCGAGGACCGGGCCGAGTGCCGCCCGCCCGCTCACCGGGTTCGGCCGGTCCAGGACGACGAACCGCTTCCCCGCGAGCGCCGCCGCCTCCATGCAGTCGTACAGCGTCCAGATGTACGTGTAGAAGCGGGCGCCCGCGTCCTGGATGTCGAAGACGACCGTGTCCACGCCGGACGCCGTGAAGACATCGGCGAGCGGCTGGCCGCTCTTCAAGTACGTGTCGTAGACCGGCAGTCCGGTCGCCGGGTCGTCGTAACGCCCCTCCGAACCGCCCGCCTGCGCGGTGCCCCGGAAGCCGTGCTCGGGCCCGAAGACGGCGATCAGGTCCACCCGCTCGTCCGGGTGCATCACATCGACGATGTGGCGCACGTCGGAGGTGATCCCGGTCGGGTTGGTGACGACCCCGACCTTCTGGCCCTTCAGCAGCGTGTAGCCGTCCGCCGCCAGCCGGTCGAAGCCGGTGCGGACCCGGCCGTGGCCCTTGCCCGCGGCGGGGGCGGCGCTCGCGGCCCCGGTCCCGGCGGCCGTCGCCGCGAGGGCCCCCACCGCACCACCGGCGGCCAGCAAACCACGTCTGGTCAGGCTCATTCGGCTACCTCCATGATCGCGACGACTGTCATGGTCACGCACGCTAGCGGGAGATCAGGCCATACGGAATGAGCCGGACGTGACAGGTGTGACAGGAGTGCTTCCCGGGCGGTTTCCACCCCTTCCGCTCCGGCATACCGACTGGTTAGTCTGCCGGTGCGGTCGGCTGGGAGAGGCGGGAGAGATGAGTGCGGTGCAGGGCATGGGCGTGGTGGTCACAGGGGCCGGCGGAGGCATCGGCGCCGCACTGGCGCGCCGGTTCGCCGCTGAGGGCGCGCGGGTCGTGGTCAACGACCTCGACGAGGCGAGGATCAGGGCGCTGGCCGAGGAGATCGGCGCCGTCGCCGTCGCCGGCGACGCCTCGCGGGTCGTGGACGCCGCCAGGGACGCGCTCGACGGCACCGTCGACGTCTACTGCGCCAACGCCGGACTCGCCTCGCCCGGCGACGTCTTCGCGGACGAGGAGGTCTGGGCCGCGGCCTGGGACGTCAATGTGATGGCCCACGTCCGCGCGGCCAGGGCGCTGCTGCCCGACTGGCTGGAACGCGGCAGCGGACGCTTCGTCTCCACCGCCTCCGCCGCCGGACTGCTGACGATGATCGGCGCCGCGCCGTACAGCGTGACCAAGCACGGCGTCGTCGCCTTCGCCGAATGGCTCTCGCTCACCTACCGCCACCGCGGCATCAAGGTCCACGCGATCTGCCCGCAGGGCGTGCGTACGGACATGCTCACCGCCGCCGGATCGGCCGGAGAGCTCGTCCTCGTCCCGAGCGCCATCGAGCCCGAGGCGGTCGCCGAAGCGCTCCTCGACGCCATGGCCGAGGACCGCTTCCTCGTCCTGCCGCACCCCGAGGTCGCCGGGTACTACCGGGCCCGCGCCAAGGACACCGACCACTGGCTCGGCAGCATGAACCACCTCCAGCAGAAGTGGGAGGAGACCGGCGCATGACCGAGCTTCACGGTCTGGCCGCGTGAGGTGGATGACGTCCTCCACACCCACCCGGCGGTCCGGGACGCGGCCGTCGTCGGCGTCCCCGACGACCGCCGGGGCGAGACCGTCCGCGCCCGCACGAGCCTGCGGCCCGGCGCCTCGGCCGAACCCGAGGGGCCCGGCGCGTACTGCAAGGAACGGCTTGCCGTGTACAAGTACCCGCGCGAGGCCGAGATCCTGAGCGAACTCCCGAAGACGGCGAGTGGGAAGATCCTCAGGAGGGAACTGCGTTCCCCCGGCAGACCGATACACGCGGAAGGAAGGTGGCGGCAATGGCCAAGGCGACGGACGGGGACACGGCTCCCGTCCCTCAGCGGCTGCTGGCCGCCGCCACCCGGCTCTTCGCCGAGCAGGGCTACGACCGCACCCCGGTCCAGGAGATCGTCGAGGCGGCGGGCGTCACCAAGGGCGCGCTCTACCACTACTTCGGCTCCAAGGAGGACCTCCTCCACGAGATCTACGCCCGGGTGCTGCGCCTCCAGCAGGAGCGCCTCGACGCCTTCGCCGAGGCCGACGCTCCCGTGGAACAGCGGCTGCGCGACGCCGCGGCCGACGTGGTCGTCACGACCATCGAGAACCTCGACGACGCCTCGATCTTCTTCCGGTCCATGCACCACCTGAGCCCGGAGAAGAACAAGCAGGTCCGGCTGGAGCGGCGGCGCTACCACGAGTGTTTCCGGGCCCTGGTGGAGGAGGGGCAGCGCAGCGGGGTGTTCTCCACGGCCACCCCGGCCGACCTGATCGTCGACTACCACTTCGGTTCGGTCCACCACCTCTCCACCTGGTACCGCCCCGACGGCCCGCTCAGCCAGCAGGAGGTCGCCGACCATCTGGCCGACCTGCTGCTGCGCGCACTGCGCCCCTGAGACCGACCGAGCGGCCCTGGGCGCCTGCCCGGCGAGGACCACGGTCCGGTCTGTTGGACCGGTCACGGACGCGGGCCGAAGCTGGAGGTATGACTCACATCCAGCCGTCCGCGCACGTCCCCGCGCTCTGGACCGCGGCGTACGGCCCCCACCACGCGCCGGCCGTCCGCATCGCCGCCCGGTGCCTGCTGCGGGTGAGGGCCTTCGTCCGCGAGCTGGCCCTGGCGGACCACGTGGGTTTCGGCGGCTACTGAGGCGGCCGGCGAGCGGGAGCGCAGGGCCGGAACTCGCCGGCAGGGCCCGGAGAGCGCCCGGCCAGTGCCGCGGCAGGCAACGTTTGCCCGTCAAGGAGCGGCGTCCGGCGCGTACTCTCGGCGGTGCCGGCCGGAAGCCCTCGTACTGGACCGTACTCGGGCTTTCGTCCGGTGCGGCGAGAATGCCTGCCCCTGCCCGGCGTCGCAACGGGGCGAGCGTGCCTGCCGGACGCCCCCGACCAGGCGGGGCTTTCGAAGCACGCCCTAGTATCCGACGATGCAGACGCCGGCCGACGACCAGTTCCACGCCCTGGGGCGACTGATCCGGCACGAGGACCCCGGGCAGCGTCATCTCGGGCTTGTCCTGCTCACCGAGCGAATCACCGAGCGCCCTCCGTCCGACGACGAGGAGACGGACGGGCTCGCCGGACTGCTGCCCGCATCGCTGACCGGACTGCCGGAGGCCGATCTCCTCCTGGCCGGTCTCTACGAACGACTCGGCCACCGCCTGGGGGCCCGCCCCCGGCCGCCGTGGCGCACGGCCGGGCAGCTGCCGGCGGGGGTACGGATCGCCTGGCTGCGCGCCGATGTGCTCCACGATCCCGAAGTGCTCCGCGGCGAGGCCCGGGGCGAACTCCTGTACCAGGCCGTGCGGGGGGCGGGCATCACCGGTACGCACCGGCCGGCGCGGCTCGTGGACGAGCTGGCGGGCAGCGGCGATCCGGTGCTTCAGGCCGAGGCACTGCGGCTGGCCCGGGAGGGGCTGCACGCCGGACTGCTGGCCCCGGCACTGGTCCGGGAGGACCTGATCGGCCTGCTGGGAGCCGGCAGCGCCCCGGTCGTCGCCGGTGCACTGGGCGAGCTCGCCGAACCGTGGGCGGCGACGGATCCGCTGCCGCCCGGCCTCCTCGCCCGGTTCCTCCAGGCCGATCCGGTACGGGAACACGCCGGGCAACCGTCTCGGGGGCCGGCCCAGGGGCCGGTGCAGGAGTGGCCCGCGGTGGCCGATGCCGCCCTCCGGGCCGCCGCGCGCCACGGGCACCGGGACCTGCTGCGCCGGGCCGTCGAGGACCCCGGCCTCGCGCCGGGTCTTCGCCGACGCGCGATGGAGCTCCTCGGCGATCTGGCGGACCGCGCCGACATCGGCGAGCTGACGGCCGTGGCCGCACGCGATCCGCTGATGTTCGGCGGACCGGCCGTGGCCTGTCTGCGCGGACTCCACCGGCGCGGTCACTTCCCGGACGGGCCGGACGTCCCCGCCGTCATCGGCCTCGCCCTGTCCGACCACTCCATCGCGGCCCGCGACATGGCGACGATTCTCTTCACCGCCCGGAGGGAGGCGCTGCGCGTACTCACGGACGCGCCGGCCGACGACCCGGACTGGCCGCGACGGCTCGCCCTGCTGGTCGCCCTGGCCGGGCAGGGCGCCGGTGACCTCCCGGTCGGGGACGCCGTCGCCCGCGTACTGCCCTTTGCCCCCGCACCCGGCCCGTTCCTCGACGCGATCCGCGAACTGCGCCACGAGGACGCCGAGGAGGCCGTGATCGCCCTGCTGCCCTCGGCGCCGGGCGCGGCACTGGACACGCTGGAGGCGATCGGCGGCGACCGGACGGTACAGGCCCTGCGCCAAGGACTCGGCCTCACCACCGACGGGGGGACGGCGCCCCACCTGCGTGCCGTTCGCGACCGCGCCCTCGAACTGCTGTGGCAGCTGAACCGCGATCCGGAGCAGCGCCGCGCCCTCCTCGTACGACTCGACCCCGTCGGCCTGCCGCCGCGCATCGCGGCCGACCTCGGCGGACCGGACGAGCGGGAACTGGCAGTGCTGCGCTCCCACCTGGACCCGGACGAGCCGGTGGCGGCGCTGTGCCGGCTGGCGGCCCACGGCAACGCCGCCACCCTCCCGGCCATCGCCGACCTGCTGCTGCGCATCGTGGCCGGGCAGGCCGCGTCGAGGAGCCCGGAGGCGGCGCCCCGGACCGGGGAGCACGGAGAGCCGGGCAGTGAGCCGGCAGTGCCGCAGGAGGTCCTGGACGCCGTGAGCGCCCTGGGCCGCCGCCTCCACGCGCGGCGCGCGATCCGGCCGGTCTGTCTGCTCGGTGCCGCGGACGCCCGGGAGGCCGGACACGCACTCGTCGCGACTCTGGCGCTGGACCTGCTGGACCGCCCCGGGCTCCACGACGACGAGCAGGTGGTCCTGCTCGAACTGCTGCTGCGGGCCCCGTGGAAGGGCACCCGTGCGCGGGTGCACCGGCTGCTGCGCCACCGCGACCGGCACGTACGCAAGCACGTCATCGCCCTGCTCGCCCGTGACGCCACCGGCGAGGACGCCCAGGCGCTCTCGGCGACGCTGATCGCGCTGACGCGGGCCCAGGACGTCCAGACCGTCCGGCAGGCGCTGCTCGCCCTGGGCCACGCCCGCGCCCACTGGGCGAGCGACGCGATCGCCGCGTGCCTCGACCGCCCGAACATGAACATCAGGAAGACGGCGGCCGGGGCGCTGGTCCGCTCGGGCACACCGCAGGTGCTCCCGAAGCTCCTCTTCCGCCTCGGGCACCACGAAAACCCCGGCCTGCGCGACACACTCGTCGCGGCCCTGCGCGCCGTCCTCGGCGACGCCTACGCGGCCACCCTCGTCGCCGCCGCCGAGCAGAGCCGGGACGACGGCGCCCGCCGCCTGCTGCTGGAGGGCCTGCACGGCGTCCTTGCCGCACGCTCGGTCCTGGCGCTGGACGACCAGGGGTCACCGGTGGCCGGCCCGCTGCTCGCCCTGGTGGCGTCCGGCCGGGTCGCGCTGGCCTCCGGCACCGTGCGGGACCTGGCGATACCGATGGCCCGGCACGGGATCGCCGCACCGGCGGCCGACGGCCCCGCGTCGGCGGCCGGTGCGGCGGACCGCGACATCGAGGCCCTGGTGGCCGGGGGCTGGGACCCCGAGGTCGCGCTGCGCGTCGCCGAGCGGGACGAGCCGCTCGGCGACGGCCGGTCGCAGCAGCTGCGACCGATGCTCGCCGACTGGCTCCGGCTGGCCGGCTCCCGGCCGGTACTCCGGGACAAGGCACTCCGGAACAAGGTGGTGCGGTTCGCGCTGCGGCTCCGCGCCGAGCCCCGGGACGGTGCGGAGCTCATGGCATTCGCCCGGTCCGCCCCGCTGCTGCTCGACGCGCTCGCCGATGCCCGGGACGGGGACCGGCACGACCTGATCGCCGTGCTCGAAGCGGTCGCGCCGATGCTGACGGCCACCGGGAAACCGGCCGCCGTCGCCGCGGTACGGGCCCTGCGCCCCGCCCCGGCGGCCCCGAGCCGGTCCACGCTGACCCTGCTGCGCCGCCTCGGCGCGGTGCCGGTCCGAGCCGACCTCGACCGGGACCTGGCGAGTGCCCGGCTCGGCCCCGACCCCTGGCGGGCCGAAACGGCCGTGCTCCGGGAGGCCTTCGCCGTACCGGAGACCGCCGACGCGCCCCTGTCCGACGCGACCCGCGCCTGGCGGGCCGCGCTGGACGACGCGGTCCGCACCCCGGGCGCACTGGCGGAGTTCCGCCGACGGGACGACGGCACGGTCCCCTCGCGGGACCGGCTGACCGCGCTGATCGAAGCCCACCCGGGCGCGGGCCCCGGGGTCCGCGCCGCGCTCATCGACTGGATGACGCGGCTCCAGCCCATCGACGCACCGCCCTGGACCATCGCCGAGACCGCCCGCACACCCGAGCCGCCACCGCGCCGGGTCCGCGTCGACGACCTGGACCAGCCGCGTTCGGCGGCGCTGCGGGAACGGCTGCTGGCCATGCTGGGGTCGGCCGAGGCGGACCGCAGACAGGTCGCCGCCCTGGCGCTGGCGCGATGGCCCGAGCCGGAGACCCGGCTGCCGGTGCTGCGCGCGCACCTCCGCGGCAGGGTCGACCTGCCCGCCGGTGCCGGACCGGCCCGCGAACTGGGCGCCGTCGACGAGACGGAACTCCGGGGCGACGGCATCCTGCGCGACAGAGTGGCGCGCGCGGCGGCCGAACTCGCCCCGTGGGAGATGCAACGGCTGGTCCCGCTGTTGCTGGAGTGGTGGGAACACGCGCCGCCCGCCGTCGGCCGGGCGGTCGGCGACGCATTGCGCGCCTGCCCCGCGGACGCGCTGGCCAGGGCCCTGGGCGACCGGCTCGACGCCGGGGCCTGGGGCTTCCTGGACCTGCTCGTCGGCCGCCCGCTGCTGCGCACCCCCGCGCTGACGCGGGCCCGCCGTCGGCTGCGCGCCGAAGGACGCGACGAACTCGCGGACCGGCTCCTGCTCGTCGAGGGCCCACTGCGCGGCCCGGACGCCGAGCGGCAGGACGCGGCGGCACTGGCCGCGCTCCGCGACCGGGACGCGGCCGTACCCGCCGGAGGCCGGCACCGCCCCACCCGGCAGGAACTGCTGGACCTGGCCGTCACCGGCACCGCGGAGCAGATCTGCCGCGCGCTCACGGAACTGGCCGGGGCACACACCGGACCGGAGCCAGATCAGGACCCGGAACTCCTTGATCTGCTGGGCGAGTTGCTCACACACCCCCGGCCCAGGGTCCGGCTGCGCGCCCACCGGACCTCACGGGCGATGCTCGCCCCGCAGGCCCATCTGCGGCACACCGAACTCCTGCTGGACGACCCCCGGCCGGACGTGGTGCGCATGGCGATCGGCACGCTCTGCCGGGCGTGTTGGGAGCCCGCGATCCCCGCGGTGACCGGGCTGCTCGGGCACCCGCGGGCCGTGGTGCGCGAGACGGCGGCCGAGGGGCTCGTCGGGATGGGCGGGGCGGCGGTCCCGGCCCTGCGCAACGCCGCCGCCCACGCCCGCCCCGACCGGCGCACCCTGTACACGGACGTGCTGGACCGGATCAGGGCCGGCGAACACCGAGCGCCCGCAGGCCCTGGCGGGCGACCCGGCCCACCCCCTACACGTACCGCTTGATCTCCCGCCGGGCCAGCGACCGCTGATGCACCTCGTCCGGACCGTCCGCCAGCCGCAACGTCCGTGCCGCCGCCCACAGTTCGGCCAGCGGAAAGTCCTGGCCGACCCCGCCCGCGCCGTGCAGCTGCACCGCCCGGTCCAGGATGTCGACCACCGCGCGCGGAGTGGCGATCTTGATGGCCTGGATCTCCGTGTGCGCGCCCCGGTTGCCCACCGTGTCCATCAGCCACGCCGTCTTCAGCACCAGCAACCGCAGTTGCTCCACCGTGACCCGCGCGTCCGCGATCCAGTTCTGCACGACGCCCTGCCGGGCCAGCGGCTTGCCGAAGGCGGTACGGGAAACCGCCCGCCTGCACATCAGCTCGATGGCCCGCTCGGCCATGCCGATCAGCCGCATGCAGTGGTGGATCCGGCCCGGCCCCAGCCGCGCCTGGGCGATGGCGAAGCCGCCGCCCTCCTCGCCGATCAGATTCTCGGCCGGCACCCGCACATCGGTGAGGACGACCTCCGCGTGACCGCCGTGGTAATGGTCCTCGTACCCGTACACCTGCATGGCGCGGCGCACTTCGAGGCCGGGGGTGTCGCGGGGGACCAGAACCATCGACTGCCGGCGGCGGATGTCGGAGCCGTCAGGGTCGGTCTTGCCCATCACGATGAAGATCTTGCAGTCCGGGTTCATCGCCCCGGAGATGTACCACTTGCGGCCGTTGATGACGTAGTCACCGCCGTCGCGCACGATCCGGGTCTCGATGTTCGTCGCGTCCGACGAGGCGACCTCGGGCTCCGTCATCGCGAACGCCGAGCGGATCCCGCCGGCGAGCAGCGGCTCCAGCCACTGCTTCTTCTGCTCGTCGGTGGCGAACTGGAAGAGCACCTCCATGTTCCCGGTGTCCGGGGCCGCGCAGTTGAGCGCGGTCGGCGCCAACTGCGGGGAGCGGCCGGTGATTTCGGCGAGCGGGGCGTACTGGAGGTTGGTCAGCCCGGCCCCGTATCCGGCGTCCGGCAGGAAGAGGTTCCACAGGCCCTGCCTGCGCGCCTCGGCCTTCAGCTCCTCGACGATCCGCGGAGTGTGCCACGGCGAGGCCAGCAGCGCGCGCTGCTCGTCCACGATCTTCTCGGCCGGGTAGACGTGCTCGTCCATGAAGGCGAGCAGCCTGGTGCGCAGCTCTTCGGTGCGGGCGTCGAATGCGAAGTCCATGGGGGTGATCAGCCTTCCTGGAGGGTGGTGAGGCCGTGCTCGATGAAGACGGGGACGAGGTCGCCGATGCGGTCGAAGCCGGCGCCGACGGTCCGGCCCAGGGTGTAGCGGTAGTGGATGCCCTCCAGGATCACGGCGAGCTTGAACCAGGCGAACGCCGTGTACCAGGAGATGGCGGAGGTGTCCCGGCCGGAGCGGGCGGCATAGCGCTCGATCAGCTCGGCGGGGGAGGGGTGGCCTGCCGCGCCGCTGGTGGTGGAGACCGGCGATTCGGCCGGACCGAGATCGGAGCTGTACATCACCAGCAGGCCGAGGTCGGTCAGCGGGTCGCCGAGCGTCGACATCTCCCAGTCGAGGACGGCCTTGATGCGGTCGTCGGAGCCGATCAGGACGTTGTCCAGCCTGTAGTCGCCGTGCACGACGGTGGGCGCGGGCGAGACGGGCAGCGCACGCCCGAGCGCGGCGTGCAGTTCGTCGATGCCGGGCAGCTCGCGGTTGCGCGACGCGTCCAGCTGCTTGCCCCAGCGGCGCAACTGCCGGTCGAGGAAGCCCTCGGGCCGCCCGAAGTCGCCGAGCCCGACGGACTCCGGGTCCACGGCGTGCAGTGCGACCAGGGTGTCGACGAGCCCGAGAACCGCCGCCCGGGTGCGCTCGGCGCCCAGCGGGGCGAGCTGCTCGGCGGTGCGGTACGGCGTGCCCTCGACGTACTCCATGACGTAGAAGGGCGACCCGGTCACCGAGTCGTCCTCGCAGAGCAGCACCGGCTCGGGCACCGGGACGGCCGTCGGATACAGGGCGCTGATCACCCGGTGCTCGCGCTTCATGTCGTGCGCGGTGGCCAGTACATGGCCCAGCGGGGGCCTGCGGACGACCCAGCGGCCGGTGCCGTCCGTCACGGCGTACGTCAGATTCGACCGGCCGCCCTCGATCAGCCGGGCTTCGAGCGGTCCGCTCACCAGCCCCGGCCTCTCGCGGTCGAGATGTCCGCGCAGCCGGTCGAGGTCGAGACCTGGCGGGTGGGCTGGGCTCATCGTGCGCACCTCCGGGGGTGAAAGACGGTCGGAGGCCATCATGCCGACCAGTCGGTATGTCGTCCAGTACGTGTCCGGGGCCCATGGGTCGGACCTGTGGCGCGGTCCGGCGGGCGGGCTCGGGCCCGGTTCGGCCCGGAGTCTGGCATTCAGTCGCATCCCTGAATATGGTTCACGTATGAATACAGAGCTGTTGATCGACGAAGTCCGGCTGACGCCGGTCCTGATAGCCGACCCGCCCCTGCTCAACACCCAGGGCGTTCACCAGCCCTACACGCCCCGGCTCGTCCTGGAGGTCGTCACACGCGGTGGGGTCACCGGGATCGGGGAGACGTACGGGGACGGCAAGTACCTCGAACTCGCCCGGCCGCTCGCCACCGCACTCGCCGGACGCCCGGTCAGCGATCTGAACGGCCTGTTCGCTCTGGCCGACGAGGTGTGCGGTGATTCACGGGCGGCCGACGACCGGGTCGACGCGGGCGGACTGCGCGGCGTGCAGAGCGCCGACAAGCTCCGGCTCTCCGTCGTCTCCGGCTTCGAGGTCGCCTGCCTGGACGCGCTGGGCAAGTCCCTCGGCCTGCCCGTGCACGCCCTGCTCGGCGGGAAGGTCCGCGACAGCGTCGAGTACAGCGCGTACCTCTTCTACCGGTTCGCCGCCCACCCCGAGGGCGGTGAACGGGACGACTGGGACGCGGCCCTCGACCCGGCCGGGGTCGTCGCCCAGGCCCGGCGCTTCGCCCGCGAGCACGGCTTCTCCTCCTTCAAGCTCAAGGGAGGCGTCTTCGAACCCGACCGGGAGATCGCCGCGATCCGTGCCCTGGCCGAGGAGTTCCCCGGGCAGCCGCTGCGGCTCGACCCCAACGGCGCCTGGTCCGTCGAGACCTCGCTGTACGTCGCCGAGCAGCTGAAGGACGTACTCGAATACCTGGAGGACCCGGCGAGCGGCACGGACCTGATGGCCGCGGTCGCCGCCGGCACCGACGTACCGCTCGCCACCAACATGTGTGTGACCACCCTCGCCGAGGTGCCGGAGGCCTTCGCCCGGGGCGCCGTGCAGGTGGTCCTCTCCGACCACCACTACTGGGGCGGGCTGCACCGTACCCGTGAACTGGCCGGGATCTGCCGCACCTTCGGCGTCGGGCTCTCCATGCACTCCAACACCCACCTCGGCATCAGCCTCGCCGCGATGACCCATGTCGCGGCCACCGTCCCCAACCTCGACTACGCCTGCGACAGCCACTACCCCTGGCAGAGCGAGGACGTCATCACCGCCCGCCATGTCTTCCGGGACGGCCGGCTCGCCGTGTCCGACGCACCCGGGCTCGGCGTCGAACTCGACCGTGAGCGCATGGCCGTGCTGCACCGGCGCTGGCTCGACGACGACGGCACGATGCGCGAGCGCGACGACGCGGCCGCGATGCGCAGGGCCGAGCCGGGATGGGAGACGCCGACGATCCCGCGCTGGTGACGGGCCCGCCGCCCGGGGCGCGGCGGCCTGACCTGCGGGGGCCCGGACCCGGTCCTCAGAACAGCATGGCCGCGGCGAACACCGCGAGCGCCACCGTGCACGCCGCCGCGGTCAGCGCACCGCGCGCCGACAGCGGTCGCGGCCGGGCGGTCCCCAACCCGAGCACCCGCAGATGCGCCACCCGCAGAAAACCCAGCCAGGCCAGCGCGCTCAGCGACACCGCCACGATCGCGGCCGGGCCCGCCCCGCCGTTCAGCGCCTGCTTGACCGCCAGCACCGCCACCACCGTGCACGACAGCGTCGTACGCCGCCAGGCCAGCCGGGTCCGCTCGGGCTGAAGCCCGGGGTCGCGCCCCGTGGCGGTCACCGGCCCTCCCAGCCGAAGAGGACCACCACCACCATCGCCACCGCGACGACCCCGACGGCCAGTGCGAGCAGCGTCGGGAACCGCGAGACCGGAAGGTCCTCCCCGCGCCGCATCGCCCGCTCGCACCGCACCCAGTGGTTGACCGCGCGCAGCGCGCACAGCACACCGGCCGCCAGCAGCGCGAGCGCCAGACCGGTGCGGACCGGCCACACCAGCTCCGGCAGGAACTGGTCGACCGCGAATCCGCCGCCGATCAGCGCCAGAGCCGTCCGGATCCAGGCGAGAAAGGTCCGCTCGTTGGCGAGCGAGAACCGGTAGTCGGGGGTCTCGCCCTCGTCGCGGATGCGCTGCGGTGCGAACCACAGCCGCAGGCTCTGTACGAATTCGTTCACGTGTGAACCTTAGACCGGCCGGCAGTAGGCCTCGCGGCGTCGCTGCTTACGGCCGGTCGCTCTTGTCCGCCGCTCTGCCGGTGACCGCCGTCCGGACTCAGGAGGGCGTACCGGCCGACCTGAAGGCGCGCAGCCGGTGGTATGCCTCCAGGCCGTCCGGCACCCAGTCCCAGTCGTCGATCCGCCGCGCCAGCTCGTCATCGCTGAGGAAGGTGTGCCAGGCGACCTCCTCCACCTGCGGGTTCACCGGAAGCTCGCACCGTACCCGGTAGATGTACGACCACCAGGAGTGCTCGGCGCTCTCGTAGAGGAACTTGAAGAGCGGTTCGGGCCGGGGGAGCCCGGACACCCCCAGCTCCTCCTCGGCCTCCCGCAGCGCCGCCTCGTCGTACGACTCGCCGGCGCCGACCACCCCGCCGACGAACATGTCGTAGTGGGACGGGAAGACCAGCTTGCCCGGGGTCCGGCGGTGGACGAAGAGCCGGCCCGTGGCGTCCCGGGCCTCGATGAAGACGCAGCGATGGCGAAGGCCCCGCGCGGTGGCCTCACCGCGCGGGGCCTGCCCCACGACCACGTCGTTCTCGTCGACGATGTCCAGGATCTCGTCAGAAGGAGTCATGCTCCTCATCCAACATCAGGCCACCGCCCGGACGGTCTACTGCCCCATGACGTACTTGACCGTAGGGCCCGTGGTCCAGCCGCCGTCGACGGCCAGCTCGGCGCCGGTGACGTACGAGGCGGCGTCGGAGAGCAGGAAGGCGACCGCCTCCGCGATCTCCGGGGCCTCGCCGACCCGGCCCATCGGCGTGTTCGGGTAGTTGCCCTCGCCCTGCTGGATGCCGACGGACGCGGTCATCGGCGTGTAGACCATGCCGGGGTGCACCGAGTTCACCCGGATCCTCGCCGTGCCGAGCTCCACCGCGCCGACCTTCGTCAGGCCGCGCACGCCCCACTTCGAGGCGCCGTAGCTGGAGGTCAGGGCGAGGCCCATCAGACCGGCTGCCGAGGAGATGTTGACGATCGAACCGCCGCCGTTCTCCTTCATCACCGGGATCACCGTCTTCATGCCGATGAAGACGGCCGTCAGGTTGATGTCGATGACCTTGCGGAAGTGCTCGACGCTCTCGCTCTCCAGCGGCTGGCCGGTGGACACCCCGGCGTTGTTGACCAGCCCGTCTATCCGCCCGAACTCGGCGACGGCGAACTCGGCGACGCGCTGCCAGTCCTCCTCGGAGGTCACGTCGTGGTGCACGAAGCGGGCCTTGGCCCCCAGCTCGGCGGCGGTGGCGGCGCCCTCCTCGTCCAGCACGTCGGTGATCACCACGTTGGCGCCGCACGCCACCGCGAGGCGGGCGGCCGCGGCGCCCAGGCCCCGGGCGCCGCCGGTGATGACGACGGTCTTGTCGGTGAGGTTGCTCTTGTCGGTCATGTCGCTTCCTTCATGTGGTGCAGGTGGCAAATGGTGCGGTGGTGAGTGGTCCGGTGGTCACGCGCCGCCCGGCAGGGGGGCGTGCAGGAAAGCGGTGGTGGTCCCTACGAGATCGGCGAGGAAGAAATCGTCGCCGGTCAGCGGTTCGGTGCCGTCGAGACGCAGGCGGGCACGGTCGGCCAGCGCCGCCCCGATCAGGGCGAGCGCCAGATCCAGGCGCTCCAGGCGCACGGGTCCGGGGAGCTTGCCCAGGCGGTCCCCGACGCTGCCGATCAGCCGCCCGTAGCTGGTGCCGTCCAGGACGGGGTGCAGCCGGCCGGTCCGCAGCCCGGTCTCATGGGTGAGCCGGGAAGAGATCAGCAGACAGCGGCGGCCGCGGTCGTCGGCGAGCAGACTCGCCTCGGCCGTCACCAGCGCGGTGAGCAGTTCCCGTACGCCGCAGCCCTCGCCCAGTCCGTCGAGCAGGGGCGCCAGCACCTGTTCGGTACGGGCCTGGCGGCCCGCCATCACCGCGTCGAGCAGGCCGGCCCGGGATCCGAAGTGGTACTGGACCGCGGAGGGGTTGCTCTGCCCGGCCAACCGGACGATGTCCCGCAGCTGGGCGCCGTCGGGGCCCTGCGCGGCGAAAACCTCCTCGGCCGCGCGGATCAGCTTTTCCCTGGTCTCCTGCCCGGATGCTCGCGCCATGGCGACACCCTAATGCTGGCCATTATTAAAAACCAGCGCGGGTGCCGCCGGAGGCCGGGCGGCCCGGCTCAGTTCGGCTGAAGGCTCTTCTCCCGGCGCCTGCCCACCGGCCCCTCCGGCATCGCCGGATGCAGCCCGAGCAGCACGATCCCGACGACGATCGCCGCGAGACCGACCGCCTGCCAGGCCAGTGCGCCGGTGTCGGAGCGCAACTGGTCGCCGAGGAAGCCGACCCCGCAGGCGATCCCCGCCAGTGGCTGCGCGGCGGTCAACGGGGGCAGCGAGACCCGGAGCGGGCCCGTCTCGAACGCGCTCTGCACCAGCAGCAGCCCCGTCACCCCCAGTGCCGCCACCGCGTACGGCTGCCACCCCGTCACCAGCGCCGCCCATCCGCCGTCGGACAGCCGCTGGCCGCTGACCCGGGTGAGGGCGTCCTGCAGTCCGTACAGCAGCCCGGCCGCCACCGCGAGCAGTGCGGGGGCGACCCCGGACTCGGAGCGTTTGGCGACGGCGGTGAGCAGCAGCGCGGTGCCCACGACCACGCCGATCACCAGCCAGTGCCGCAGCGGGCTGGTCACCGCCTCGCCGCCCTGGGGCCGGCCCGCCAGCAGAAAGGCGGTGACCCCGCCGGCCAGCAGCCAGAGACCGGCCCAGCCCTGATGGCCGAGCCGCTGGCCGGTGCGGTGGCGCGACAGGGCCATCGCGAAGAGCAGATTGGTCGCAAGGAGGGGTTCGACGACGGAGACCTCGCCCTTGCCCAGGGCCAGTGCGCCCAGCACCATGCCGCAGACCATCAGCCCGATCCCGGCCAGCCAGCTCGGCACCCGCATCAGGTCCAGCAGCAGCCGGGGCGAGAGATAGTCGCTCCGCGGGGCGTGCGAAGCGGCGGCCTGCTGCAGTACGAAGCCGAAGCCCAGACAGCAGGCGGCACTCACGGCGAGCACGAGGACCAGCACCGACACGCTTCTACCTCAAGTCAGGCCAGAAGTGGGTGATTTGTACCGACGATAGCGCCTGTGTCCCGAGGGTGCGGCCGGAGCGCCGCCGACCGGGCGGTTGACGCCGCAGTGGCGGGTGCCGAAGATCTGACGCACGAGTAACTTCCGTCCCGGCAGTCGGCTCCGCAGTCCGCCCCGGAGCCGGCTCCGGCCCCCGACCGCGGCCGTGACCGGATCGACCGCCCCGACAAGGATGGAACCCATGGCGTACGACGCTGATGTGATCGTTATCGGGGCAGGGCTCGCCGGTCTGGTGGCCACTGCCGAGCTGGTCGACGCGGGCCGCTCGGTGATCCTGCTCGACCAGGAGCCCGAGCAGTCGATCGGCGGCCAGGCGCACTGGTCCTTCGGCGGCCTCTTCCTCGTCGACTCGCCCGAGCAGCGCCGGATGCGGATCAAGGACAGCCACGAGCTGGCCCTCCAGGACTGGCTCGGCACGGCGGGCTTCGACCGCGAGGAGGACCACTGGCCACGGAAGTGGGCCGAGGCGTACGTCGACTTCGCGGCCGGTGAGAAGCGCTCCTGGCTGTACGCCCAGGGGCTGCGGATCTTCCCCGTCGTCGGCTGGGCCGAGCGCGGCGGCTACGACGCGAACGGCCACGGCAACTCCGTACCCCGCTTCCACATCACCTGGGGCACCGGCCCCGGCATCGTCGCCCCCTTCGAGCGCCGGGTCCGCGCGGGCGTCGCCAAGGGGCTCGTGCAGTTCCGGTTCCGGCACCGGGTCACCGGCCTCGCCCGCACCGCGGGCGCCGTCGACACGGTGACCGGCGAGGTGCTGGAGCCGAGCGCCGCCGCCCGGGGCACCGCGAGCAGCCGCCGGGCGACCGGCACGTTCGAGCTGAGGGCCCAGGTGGTGATCGTCACCTCCGGCGGCATCGGCGGCAACCACGACCTGGTGCGCAAGCAGTGGCCCGAGCGGCTCGGCACCCCGCCCGCGAAGATGCTCTCCGGCGTCCCCGCCCACGTCGACGGGCTCATGCTCGGCATCGCCGAGGAGGCGGGCGCCCACCACATCAACCGCGACCGGATGTGGCACTACACCGAGGGCATCGAGAACTGGAACCCGATCTGGGCCAGGCACGGCATCCGGATCCTGCCCGGACCGTCCTCGCTCTGGCTGGACGCCCGCGGCAAGCGGCTGCCGGTCCCGCTCTTCCCGGGCTTCGACACCCTGGGCACCCTCGAACACATCATGAAGTCCGGCCACGAGCACACCTGGTTCGTGCTCGACCGGAAGATCATCGGCAAGGAATTCGCGCTCTCCGGCTCCGAGCAGAACCCGGATCTGACCGGAAAGTCGATCCGCGACGTGATCGGCCGGGCCCGTGCCGACGTGCCGGCCCCGGTGAAGGCGTTCATGGACAACGGAGCGGACTTCGTCGTCGAGAAGGACCTCGCCGCGCTCGTCCGCGGCATGAACGCGCTCACCGGGGAACCGTTGATCGACGAGGCCGAACTGCGCCGCGAGATCACCGCACGCGACCGCGAGATCGCCAACCCCTTCACCAAGGACCTCCAGATCACCGCGATCCGCGGGGCCCGCGCCTACCTCGGCGACAAGCTGATCCGGACGGCCGCGCCGCACCGCATCCTCGACCCCGCGGCCGGCCCGCTGATCGCCGTACGGCTGAACATCCTGACCCGCAAGTCGCTCGGCGGACTGGAGACCGACCTGTCCTCCCGGGTGCTGACCGCGGACGGCACCCCCCTGGCCGGTGTGTACGCGGCGGGGGAGGCGGCCGGATTCGGCGGCGGCGGGGTGCACGGCTACCGCTCGCTGGAAGGGACCTTCCTCGGCGGCTGCATATTCTCCGGACGTGCGGCCGGCCGGGCGGCCGCGAAGGCGGTCGGCTGAGGGCTGTCCCGCCAGGGATCACGGGACAGCCCTCGGGGCGGCCTGTACGGCACCGGCCCCGGCCCGCAGCCCGTTCCGCCCCGGCCCGCACCAGCCCGTTCCGCCCCCCGGTTCGTACGGTCAGGGCGGCCGGACCCGCCCCCGGCGGACGTGGATAGAGTCGTGGCGTGAAGATCCCGCGTCTCCTCGACGGCCGGCTGAAGCTCCGCCACCTGGTTCTCGTCGACGCTCTCTCCCGGCAGGGAAGCGTCGTCGGTGCCGCCGCGGAGCTGCATGTGACCCAGCCCGCCGCCACCCGCAGTCTGCACGAGCTGGAGGACATCCTCGGCGTCCCGCTCTACGAACGTGGGCCCCGGGGCGTCACCGCCACCGTGTTCGGAGAGGCCTTCACCGAGCACGCCCGGTCCGTGCTCGCCCAGCTCGCGCAGGCGGGCCGCCACCTGGTGGAGCTGGCTGACGCCGACCGCGGCACGGTCATCGTCGGCACCCATCTGGCCGGTTCCAATGTGCTCCTGCCGCGGGCCATCGCCGACATCAAGAAGGAGCGCCCTTATCTGACAGTGATCGTCCGGGAGGCGTCGCCGGAGGCTCTGCTCCTGGAGCTGGAGGCCGGCCGGATCGACTTCGTCGTCGGTCGGCTCACCGTCCCCTCCGACGAGCGGACGGTGCGCCGCAAGCTCTACGACGAGTCGGTCGAACTCGTGGTCAGGGCCTCGCACCCGCTCGCCGGGCAGGGCGTGGTGGAGCTTGCGGACCTGCCGGACTACCCCTGGATCCTGCCGGGCGCGGAGACCGCGTTGCGACGGGAGATCGAGGAGTTCTTCGCCCGGCACGGGATGCCGCTGCCGATGAACCGGGTCGAGACGACCTCGTTCCTGACCGTCCGTCAGCTTCTGCTGGAGACCGATGTCGTCGCGGCGCTGCCCGGTCTGATCATCCGGGACGACACCCGTATCGTCCGGCTGGCGGTGCCGCTGGACCCGATCGGGCACAGTGTCGGACTGACCCTGTCGGCCGCCCGGGCGCTGGGCCCGTCCGCGCAGGCACTGATCCGGAGCCTGGAGGACATCGCCGCCGGCATGGCGGCACGGGGCGCGGACGGCGGCGACGGTCCGCTGTAGGGCGTGTTTCGAAAGTAGCGTCGTCCGCCCGGACGCCCCCGGCCAGGCGGGACTTTCGAAACACGCCCTGGGCCGTGCCGTCGAACCGGCGCCGCCCGAAGGCGACCGTGCGGCGTCGGTCGCGTGCGCGACGACGCCGCACGGCGTACGGCAATCCCGGCGACGGGTCCTAAAGACCGGTGAGTCCAAGAAAACGCTCGGCGTTGCCGTGTGTGATCAGCTCCCGGCTGCGGTCGTCCAGGAAGGAGCTCTTGCGGACCACCTCGCCGACCGGCCGTTCCCCCAGCGGGTACGGATAGTCGCTGCCCACCATCACCCGGTCCGCACCGACCGTGTCGACCAGCAGCCGCAGGGCACGGTCGTCGAATACCACCGAGTCGACGTAGAAACGGCCCAGATAGTGCGAAGGAGGGTGCTCGGAGGTGCCGATGACATCGTGCCGGCCGTGCCAGGCGTTCTCCATCCGGCCGAGCCAGAACGCGAACGAGCCGCCGCCGTGCGCGAAACAGATCTTCAGCCGGTCGTCGATCCGGTCGAAGACCCCGCCCAGGATCAGGGCGAGGATCGACAGATGCGTCTCGGCGGGCATGGCCGTGAGCCACTGCGCCATCCACCGGTCCAGCCGCGGCGAACTCGCCATGTCCCAGGGGTGCACGAACACCGGCACATCGAGCGAGGCACAGTGCTGGAGAAAGGTGACGACCCCTTCGCTGTCCAGGTCGCGATCCCCGACATGGTTGCCGATCTCCACGCCCCGGTGCCCGTTGGCGATGCTCCGTTCCAGCTCCCGGCAGGCCGCGTCGGGATCCTGCAACGGCACCTGGCAGAACGGGATCAGCCGGTCCGGTGCCGGGGCGGTGATCTCCAGCGCGAGATCGTTGAAGATCCGCGAGACCTTGGCGGCCTCGGCCCCGCTGCGCCCGTAGGTGAAGAACGCCGGTGTGGGGGAGACCACTTGACGGTGCACCCCGTCCGCGTCCATGTCCCGCAGCCGGGTCCCGGCGTCCCAGGCATCGGCCTGGATCCGCCGGAACTCCCTGGAACCCATCATGATCACGGCGTCGGACTCGGACTCGATCCGCAGCCAGGGAGCGTTCGGACCGGCCTCGGCCGTCAGATCCGGCCAGCCGCGCGGAACGTAATGCGTGTGTATGTCGATCGTGCGGTCCACGCTCAGCCCTTCCCAGGATGCAGAGCACCGCACTCGGGGCACGTACGCGCCTTCTCGTCACCGTAGAACTCGGCGAAGACCGGCGGCAGATCCGCGACGATGTCCCGCACCTGGAGCTCGACCTCATGGATCTTCTCGGCGCACTCGGGGCAGTACCACTGGAACTGCTCCAGGGTGCCCTCCTTCCGGACCCGCTCGATGACCAGCCCGATCGAACCGGCGTCCGGCCGCTGCGGGGAGTGCGGCACATTGCCGGGCAGCAGCCAGACCTCGCCCTGCCGGATGTGTACGGTCCGCGGCCCGTCCTCGGTCATGAGGTTGACGTGCATATCGCCCTTGACCTGGTAGAACCACTCCTCGTAGGGGTCGAGGTGGAAATCGGTCCGCTGGTTGGGCCCGCCGACGACCTGGACGATGAAGTCCTGGCCCAGGGACATGGTGCGGTTGTTCACCGGCGGCTTGAGCAGGTGCTCGTGCTCGGTGATCCAGCCCTGGAAATCGATGACCGGGGGAATGGCGGTCATGAGGACACCTCCGTGCTGTGCGCTGTGTGTGACTGGCCGGGCCGCGGCAGATAGGCGACCGCCTGGATCTCGATCAGCAGATGGGGATGCGGCAACTGGTGCACCGCGACGGTCGTCCGGGTCGGTCCCCGCTCGTCGAAGAACTCGCCGTAGACCTCGTTGTATCCGCCGAAGTCGTTCATGGACACCAGATAGGCGGTGATCTGGGCGATGTCGGAGAGCTCCGCGCCCACCTCGGCCAGGATGTCCCGGATGTTCTCGATCACCGCCCGGGTCTGTGCCCGGATGTCCAGTTCCGTGGTGCCGAACTCATCGGCCTCGACACCCACGAACGTGTTGTCCGGCCGGCGCGAACTGGTGCCGGAGACGAATACCAGGTCCCCGGCGACCTTCACATGAGGGAACCGCCCGCGCGGAGTGGCCTTGCCCTCGATCACCCGTGAACCGTTCATCAGAACCCCTTCACCGTGACGGACCCGATGCCCGCCACATCGCACTCGGTGACCCCCGCCACCAGCGGCACGGCCGCCGTGGCAGCGCCCGCGAGTACCACCTGACCGGCCTTCAGCGAAATGCCGCGGCGGCGGCACATGTCCAGCAGGGCGTGCAGCGCGTGCACCGGGTCGCCGAGAATGGCGGCGGTCGATCCCACCGTCTCCGTCGCCGCGGTACGCAGCCGCACCGCGCGGTTGGAGACGTCCGCCAGGGGCCGCCACGGCCCGATCGCGTAGCCGGCCGCCGAGGTGTTGTCCGCGACGACATCGGTGTACGTGAACCGGAAGTCCCGGTAACGCGAGTCGATGATCTCGACCGCCGGGGCCACGGCATCCACGCACGACTCGATGGCCGTCAGCGGATCCTCCGGATCCACGTCCCGGCAGAGCCGGAAGGCGACCTCGGGCTCGACCTTCGGGTGGATGAAGCGCGACAGATCGACCTCGTCGCCGTCAGCGATCCGCATGGCGTCCGTGAGCCGGCCCACGATCACGTCGGAGACACCCATCTGAGCCATCTTGGCCTTGCTGGTGAATCCGAGCTTCACCCCCACGACCCGCTCGCTGCGGCCCACCCGCAGTTCCAGCAGCGCCGCCTGCACCGCGTACGCGTCATCGATGTCGAACTCATGACTTTCGGCGAGGCTCGGGGTGTCCCTGCGGGACGTCTGTGCCGTGTCCAGCCGCTGCGCCAGTGTGCCGGTCAGCTCTGCCGAGATCATTTGCCGCTCCCTTCCGTGCCGGCCGCGCGCCGCGCGGCCAGGTCCAGTGCGATGTCCACGATCAGGTCCTCCTGGCCGCCCACCATCTGCCGCCGGCCGACCTCCAGGAGGATCTCCCGGGTGTCGACCCCGTAGCGCCGCCCCGCACGTTCGGCGTGCAGCAGGAAGCTGGAGTAGACACCGGCGTAGCCGAGCGTCAGGGTCTCCCGGTCCACCTGGACCGGACGGTTGCGCAGCGGGCGGACGATGTCGTCGGCGGCGTCCTGGAGCGCGAACAGATCGCAGCCGTGCTCCCAGCCCAGCAGGTCCGCGACGGCGACGAACGGCTCCGCCGGGCAGTTCCCGGCCCCGGCGCCCTGCCCGGCCAGTGCCACGTCGACGCGGTACGCGCCGTGCTCCACGGCGGTCACGCTGTTGGCGACCGACAGCGAGAGGTTCTCGTGGGCGTGGATGCCGATCTCGGTCGCCTCGTCCAGCACCTCGCGGTACGCGTCGACCCTGGCGGCGACGTCACGCATCGTCAGACGGCCGCCGGAGTCGGTGACGTAGACGCAGTGCGCCCCGTACGACTCCATCAGCGCGGCCTGACGGGCCAGACCCTCGGGGGAGTTGAGATGGCTCATCATCAGGAACCCGGACACGTCCATCCCGTTCTCCCGGGCCCAGGAGATGTGCTGCGCACTGACATCGGCCTCGGTGCAGTGCGTCGCGACGCGCACGCTGCGCACCCCGAGCGCATGGGCCCGGCGCAGATGGTCGATGGTGCCGATGCCGGGCAGCAGCAGGGTGGTCAGCTTCGCGTGTTCGAGGACGTCCGCCGCGGCTTCGATCCACTCCTCGTCGCTGTGCGCGCCGAACCCGTAGTTCGCGCTCGAACCGCCGAGACCGTCGCCGTGCGCGACCTCGATGGCCGCGACCCCGGACCGGTCGAGCGCGGCGACGATCCGGCGTACCTGGTCGACGGTGTACATGTGCCCCATCGCGTGCATGCCGTCGCGCAGGGTCACGTCCTGGACGTACAGCTTCATGAGGTCACCCATCCTCGGAGTGCGGCGATCTTCTCCGCGGTGCGGACCGCGGCGGAGGTCATGATGTCGAGATTGCCCGCGTAGTCGGGCAGGTAGTGGCCGGCGCCGAGCACCTCCAGGAACACCGAGATCCGGACCCCGGTGACCCGTCGGCCCAGGGCCGGGACGACGGTGTCCTCGACCGGGTCGAACTGAACGTCCTGCTTGAGCCGGTAGCCGGGCACGTACTCCCGTACCGATTGCGCCATCTGCTCGACGGAGGCCACGATCCGGTCCCGTTCGGCGTCGGACAGTTCGCCCTCGACGAGGCAGAAGACCGTGTCGCGCATGGCGAGCGGGGGCTCGGCCGGGTTGAGCACGATGATGGCCTTGCCGACCTCGGCGCCGCCGACCAGGCGGATCGCCTCACCGGTGGTCTCGGTGAACTCGTCGATATTGGCCCGGGTTCCGGGACCGGCCGACTTCGAGGCGATGGAGGCGACGATCTCCCCGTACGCGACCGGCGCGATCCGGGAGATCGCGGCGACGACCGGAATGGTCGCCTGGCCGCCGCAGGTGACCATGTTGACGTCCCCGGCGGCGAGATGCTCGTCCAGATTGACCGACGGCACCACGAACGGCCCGAGAGCCGCCGGAGTGAGGTCGATCATCAGCTTCCCGTGCTCCGCGGCGATCCGGGCGTTGCGCACATGGGCCTTGGCCGAGGTGGCGTCGAAGATCACCTTGATGTCGGCGAATCCGGGCAGCTCCACCAGCCCGTCGATACCGCGGTGCGTGGTGGTCACCTTGAGCCGGGCGGCGCGGGCCAGCCCGTCGGAGTCCGGGTCGATGCCCACCATCGCGCCCATGCGCAGCGTCTTCGAGAGCCGCAGCACCTTGATCATGAGGTCGGTTCCGATGTTGCCGGACCCGATGACGGCTACCGGAACGGTGCCGGATGCGGTGGAACTCACTTGTTCTCCTCCTCGATGACTGCCTCGACCTCGCCGAGCCCGTCCAGCGCCAGCCGGTACCGGCCGGGACCGCCGATCGGCACCATCGGGCCCAGTGCCCCGGACATGACGACGTCTCCGGCGCGCAACGGCTGTTCCCGGGCGGCCAGTTCGCGGGCCAGCCAGGCCACGGCGACGACCGGTGAGCCGAGGCAGGCGTGTCCAGCGCCGAAGGAGACCGGTTCGCCCTCGCGCTGGAGCATCATGCCGACCCGGGACAGGTCGAGCCCGCTCAGCGGATACGGAGTGGTACCGAGCACGAACGCGCCGCTGGAGGCGTTGTCGGCGACCGTGTCGGTGATGGCGAGATCCCAGCCGGTGATCCGGGAATCGACGATCTCGATGGCGGGCAGCACGAACTCGGTGGCCCGCAGCACATCGGCGACGCCGGCACCGGGCCGGTCGATGTCCCGGCCGAGCACGAAAGCGATCTCGCCCTCCGCACGCGGCTGGAGGAAACGGTTCAGCGGCAGCGGCTCGGTGTGGGCATACATCATGTCGTCGAAGAGCACCCCGAAGTCGGGGCGGAACACGCCGAACTGCTGCTGTACGGCGGGCGCGGTGAGGCCGATCTTGGCGCCCACCACCCGGGCCCCGGCGGCGCTCCGGCCGGCCGCGATGCGGCGTTGCACCTCATAGGCGGCGTCGATGTTCTCGCGGCCCAGGAACTCCCGGACGGGAGCGCACGGGGTGCGCGTGGTGGCGGCGGCAGTGAGGCGTGCCGCGGCCGCGTCGATCCGTGCGGACAGGTCGGGGGTGTCGTGATCGGTCACAGCTGTACGCACACATTCGTCGGCTCGGTGTAGAAGTGCAGGGAGGACTCGCCGCCCTCGCGGCCGATGCCGGAGAGTCCGACACCGCCGAAGGGGGAGCGCAGATCGCGCAGGAACCAGGTGTTGACCCAGGCCATGCCGACGTTCATGGACTGCGCCACCCGGTGGCCGCGGCGCAGGTCGTTGGTCCACACGGAAGCCGCGAGGCCGTACTCGGTGTCATTGGCCAGGGCGATGGCCTCCGCCTCGGTGTCGAAGGGGATCAGGGCGGCCACCGGGCCGAAGATCTCCTCTCGCACGGGCCGGTCGGCGTTGGTCAGGCCCGTCCACAGCGTCGGCTCGATCCATGAGCCGCCCGCGAGTCCGGGACCGAGCTGCGGTACGCCGCCGCCGGTGAGCACCTTCGCCCCGGCCTGTTCGGCCAGTTCGAAGTAGCTCAGCACCTTGTTCCGGTGGGTCCGGGAGATCAGCGGTCCGGTGGTGGTCCGCTCGTCCAGCGGGTCGCCCAGACGCAGGCCGCGGGCCCGCTCGGCGAGCCCCTCGGCGATGTCGGCGAAGACCGAGCGCTGTACGTAGACCCGCTCGGTGCACAGGCAGACCTGGCCGGTGTTGGTGAAGACCGACTTGGTCAGCCCGGTCAGCGCCTCGTCGATGTCGACATCGTCGAAGACGACGGCGGCGTTCTTGCCGCCGAGTTCGAAGGACACCGGACGGACGCGGGGCGCGACGGTCTTCATCACGTGGGAGCCGGTGGCCGACGAGCCGGTGAAGGTCACCCCGTCGATCCCCGGGTGCGAGGTCACGTACTCACCGGCGGAGTCGCCGCCGAAGCCGTGGACGACGTTGTACACCCCGGCGGGCAGTCCGGCCTCGGCGAGTACGTCGGCCAGCAGCGTGGCGGTGGCCGGGGTCTCTTCGCTGGGCTTGACGACCAGGGCGTTGCCGCAGGCCAGGGCCGGGGCGACCTTCCAGGTCAGCAGCAGGAGGGGCAGATTCCACGGGACGACGACCGCGACGACCCCGAGCGGCTTGCGCACCGCGTAGTTGAGTGCCTGCCGGCCGCCCGCGAGGTCGGTGAGGAAGGACTCCTGGCCGGCGGCGGCCACCACGTCGGCGAAGGTGCGGAAGTTTGTCAGCGCGCGTGCGACATCGAGTTCCCGCGCCTGGGTGACCGGCTTGCCGGTGTCGGCGACCTCCGCCGCGACGAACTCCTCGAAGCGCTCCTCGATACGGTCCGCGGCCCGGCGCAGCACCGCGGCCCGCTCCCGTACCGGCGTCGTCGCCCACCCGTCGTGCAGGGCGTGCCTGGCCGCGTTCACCGCGCGGTCCACCAGGTCTCTGTCCGCCTCGTGCACCCGGGCGAAGACCCGGCCGGTCGCCGGATCGGTCTTGTCGAAGCTGCGGTTCTCGTCGGGCTCCACGAACTGCCCGGCCACGAAGTTGCGGATCCACCGCCCAGTCTCTGCCGTCATGCGTCCCACTGTGATCCGCGTAGCCATGCCGGACAAATGCAGTTCTCGTGCCGAGCCATACCTGAAATGGCATATCGGGTTGCTGGCGTCAGATGCGGGCGTGGGGCCGCTCAGTGATCATCCGTATGCCCGCGAGGGCATTCGGCATTCGGGTATACCTGAACAGGTATGGCAGGTCCCGGATTCGGCATTTGTGTGTCATGTCTCAGGCCATCAGGATCCACGGTTGACGACGGGTGAAGCCCGGCCGTCGTAGCGGCTGTCCGGGGCGAACCGCCCACAGCCCGCCATCCAAGTGATAGGTCACCCCGTGAACACTTCACCTCACGAAGAACTCTCGGGCGGCGCCCGAGCGACTGCCGGCAGAACCGCCCTCGCCACGCTCGCGGGCACCACGCTGGAGTGGTACGACTTCTTCCTCTACGGAACCGCCGCGGCCCTCATCTTCAACGAGCAGTTCTTCCCCTCGCTCAGCCCCGCCGCCGGCACCCTGGCAGCCTTCAGCACCCTCGCCGTCGGCTTCGTCGCCCGCCCCCTCGGCGGCCTGGTCTTCGGCCACTACGGAGACCGCATCGGCCGCAAGGCGACGCTGGTGGTCTCCCTCGTCCTGATGGGGATCGGCTCCACCCTCATCGGCGTCATCCCGAGCTACGACTCCATCGGCTTCTGGGCCCCGGTCCTCCTGGTCACGCTGCGCATCGTCCAGGGCATCGGGCTCGGCGGCGAAGGGGCCGGAGCGACCCTCATGTCGATGGAACACGCACCACCGGGCAAGAAGAACCTCTACGCGGGCTTCCCGCAGATGGGCACACCGGGCGGCCTGGTCCTGGCCAATGTGATCTTCCTGGTCACCAACGCGGTCATGGGCGACCACGCGTTCACTTCGTGGGGCTGGCGCATCCCGTTCCTGCTCAGCTTCGTCCTGGTGGCCGTGGGGCTGGTGATCCGGCTGCGGGTGACTGAGTCACCGTCCTTCGACCGTGTCCGGGCCCAGGACCAGGTGGTCAGGTTCCCGCTCGCCGAATCCATGAAGGTCGGCTTCCCCCGGCTCGCGCTGACCCTGCTCGCCGTCGTCGCGAACTCGGCCGTCGCCTATGTGTTCATGGTCTTCACGCTGTCCTACGGTTCCCAGCACCTCGACTACGACAAGCAGTTCCTCGTCGTGAGCGTCACCGTCGCGGCGGCCCTGTGGTTCGCGACCATTCCGGTGTGGACGAAGATCGCCGACCGGCACGGCCGCCGGACCATGTTCATCGCCGGATCCGCTGCCATCCTCATCTGGTGCGTCGCCTTCTTCCCGCTCCTCGACACGGGCAACTCCGCCCTCGCCGTGGTGGCCCTCCTCGGCATGGGCCTCATCATCCCGGTCACCCACTGCGTGCAGGGCAGCATCATCGTCGACACCTTCCCCGCCAATGTCCGGTACTCGGGCTCCTCGGTGATCCTGCAGGGCGGCGCCATCCTGGGCGGCGGACTCGCTCCCATGATCTCCACCGCACTGCTCAACTCGGGCGGCTCGGCGACCGGGGTGACGTGGTACCTCGTCGGGATCTGCGCCGTCAGCCTGGCCGGCGCGGTCGCCCTGTTCCGGCTGGTGCCCGAAGAGGCGCCGGAACGGGTTCGGGCCGCCCCGGCGGAGTCGCTCCCCGGGCGCGGCGCATGACGCGCCCCGCCGTGGTCCGGTCCGGCCCAGTCCGCTACGCCGTGGCCGAGCGCTTCGCGCGGCCCCGCCCGGTGCGTGAAGACGACGGCCGCCCGCCCACCGGCGAGATCTGCCCGCAACTGCCGTCCAGGCTCGACGCGGTGATGGGACCGCCGCACGACCGGCACCCGCAGGGCGAGGACTGTCTGAACCTGACCGTCACCACACCCGCCCGCGACAGCGCGGCGCGGCCGGTGATGGTCTGGTTCCACGGCGGCGGGTTCAGCAGCGGTGCGGGCCTCATGGACTGGTACGACGGCGGGGCACTCGCCGCCGAGGGCGATGTCGTCGTGGTGGCCGTCAACTACCGCGTCGGCGCGCTCGGGTACCTCTGCCTCGACGGGGTGTCCGAGGGCAATCTCGGCCTGTACGACCAGGTCGAAGCGCTCCGCTGGGTGCGGACGCACATCGCCGCGTACGGCGGCGACCCCGCCGATGTCACGGTCTTCGGGCAGTCCGCCGGGGCGCTCTCCATCCGGCTGCTGATGGAGCTGCCCGAGGCCCGGGGGCTGTTCCGTCGCGCGATCCTGCAGAGTGCGCCGCTGGCGATCGCCACCCGGTCGCGGGCCGATGCCGAAGCCCTCGGCCGGATCTTCGCCGAGCGGCTCGCGGTACACGCCCCCGGCGCCGGCCCGCGGACCGCCGGCCCGGCAGCCGTACTCGCGGCGCAACGGGACACCGGGCTCGCCCACCGGGAACGTGCCGCGTCCACCCTGGAACCGCCGTTCGGCCCCGTCGGCACGGCCGACGCCGCCCCCGGACCGCACGTTCGCGGCCTGGACATCATGTACGGCTGGAACGCGGACGACATGTCGGCCTTCCCCGGAGAGCCGGGCGGGAACGGCGACCCGGCGGAGCCGACGCGGCGGATGTACACCGAACCGCTGACCGCCCTCGGGCATCAGTTCGTCCGGGCCGGAGCCAGGGTGCACGCCTACCAACTGGACTGGCGCCCGGCCGGATCGGAGTACGGCGCCACGCACTGCGTGGAGCTGCCCCTGCTCCTGGGCTCGCGGGCCGCCTGGCGGGACTCCCCGATGCTGGGGGACACCACCTGGGAGGAGGTGGACGAGCTGGGCAGGGCCGTGCGCGCCACCTGGACCGCTTTCGTCCGCACCGGCCGTCCCGGTGCCGTCGCGCCCCCGCTGACCTGCGGCGAGATCCTCACCCGACGGCTGTAGTGCCCCGTACCGCACTGCCCTGCCACCCCGACCGGTCTACCGGCTTTCCGTGCCCACGGCGCGGTCCAGCAGCTCGACGACCCGGAACCGTTCGGCGACGACCATGGTGTCGTCGTCGACGGTGAACCCCGGGTCGCCGAGCGCCTCGCGCATCTCCTCGCTGTGCCAGAACCTTTCGTGTCCCGCGCGCCACTCGGCGACCGAGGTGTCGCCCTCGCCCTCGTCGATCACATGCTGGAGGTCGACGTCGCCGAGGCGCAGCACCCGCACCTCCGTCACCTCCAGCACCGCGGTCTCGCGGCCGTCCGAGTCGATCAGCGCCGACCGCTCACCCACCGGGGGCAGCTCCTCCTTCTCCGCCTCGTACTCCGCGAGCAGCCCGGTCGTCGACACCTTCGTGCCGGCGAGCACCGCTCCCACCAGCCGGTCGCGCAGCGGTCCGGGGAAGGCGAGCAGAAAGGGCTTGAGGGGTTCACGGTTCGACATGGCGCCAAGTCTGACATGGCCCGCCGGGGCGCGGCGCCGGTACTGGAACCCCGGCGTGTGCCGCCAACTGCGCTCCGGACGGGCCGAGTTGTGAGCCGGTATCGGCAGGTGGCCCGCGCGGTGGCCGACGGGTGCAGCTGGTCGAACGGCCGGGCGAGCAGTCGTCCTTCCGAAGCCGAGGGGACCCCCGTGGGCCGCCGGCTCGTCCTGGCCGTGCTCGGCCTGGGCGCCGCCGGGGCGGTCGCGGCGCCCGCGCTGCAACGCACGCCGGAATCCGGCCTGGGCGCGGTCGCCGACCAGGACCCCACCGGACCGACCGGCCTGCTCCTCAACGGCGGCGGCTTCCGCTACTGCTCCGTCGCCTCCTCGGTGACCGACGCACACGGCAATGGCGCTCGCCGGCCCGGAGGCACGCCGTGGCATGCGCACCGGGTCGGTCGAGCGCCATTGGGCACGGTCACAGCATGCGCTGTGGGGGGAGGACCGTGCGGGCGGCCGCGCGCTAGAGAACCAGCGACAGCAGCAGGATGAAGACCAGTGAGACCACGGAGATGATGGTCTCCATCACCGACCAGGTCTTCACCGTCTGGCCGACGTCCATGCCGAAGTACTCCTTCACCAGCCAGAACCCGGCGTCATTGACATGGCTGAAGAAGAGCGAGCCCGCGCCGACGGCGAGGACCAGCAGAGCGGCATGGGTCGTCGACATGTCGGCGGCCAGCGGGGCGACCAGACCGGCGGCCGAGATGGTGGCCACGGTCGCCGAGCCGGTCGCGAGCCGGATCCCGACGGCGATCAGCCAGCCCAGCAGCAGTGCCGGGATCGACCAGTCCTTGGAGAAGTCCAGGATCATCTGCCCCACGCCGGCGTCGATCAGGGTCTGCTTGAAGCCGCCGCCCGCGCCCACGATCAGCAGCACACCGGCGATCGGGGCAAGGGACTTCTCGACGGTGGCGGAGAGCCGGCCCTTGGAGAAACCGGCCGCCCGGCCCAGCGTGAACATGCCGACCACGACGGCCGCGAGGAGCGCGATCAGCGGCGAGCCGATCACATCGGTGACCTTCTGCAGGCCCTGCTCCGGGTCGTCCACGACGATGTCGACCAGAGCCTTGATCAGCATCAGCACGACCGGCAGCAGAATGGTCGCCAGGGTGGCGCCGAAGCTGGGACGGCGGTCGAGTTCCTCCGAGGGGCGCTGCGGGATCATCTTTTCCGGGGCCTCGATGTCCACCCAGCGCGCCGCGTAACGGGAGAAGACCGGCCCCGCGATGATCACGGTCGGGATCGCGACCAGCACACCCAGCGCCAGTGTGACACCGAGGTTGGCGCCGAGGGCGTCGATCGCCACCAGCGGGCCGGGGTGGGGCGGGATCAGGCCGTGCATCACGGAGAGACCGGCCAGCGCCGGGATACCGATCCGCATCAGGGAGAAGTTGCCGCGCTTCGCGACGAGCAGCACCACCGGGATCAGCAGCACGATGCCGACCTCGAAGAAGAGCGGCAGGCCGATGATCGAGGCGATCAGGACCATGGCCCACGGCATGGACCGCCTGCTCGCCCTGGCGAGGATGGTGTCCACGATCTGGTCCGCACCACCGGAGTCGGCCAGCAACTTGCCGAGGATCGCGCCGAGCGCGATGAGCACACCGACACCCGCGACGGTCGAGCCGAGCCCGGCGGTGAAGCTGGCGATCGTCTTGGCCGGTGCGGCGCCGGCGAACGAGCCGAGTGCCAGCGAGCCGATGGTCAGCGCGAGAAACGCGTGCATCTTGAACTTGGTGATGAGCACAACGATGACGGCGATGCCCGCCAGGACTGCGATGCCCAATTGCGCGTTGCCTGCCGAAGTGATCGGTTCGACGGCGTCCGCTGCCAATATCTCGACGCTGAGACTGGTCACGGTGGTGATCCTTAGTATTCGAGCCGGCGCAGCGCGGCGACGGCTCGCTGGGTGATTTCTTCGGGGGTGCCGGACACGTCGACCGAGACCCCGGCCTCGTCCTCCCGCAGCGGCTGCAGGGTGGCGAACTGCGAGTCGAGCAGCGCGGTGGGCATGAAGTGACCCTTGCGCTCCGCCATGCGGTGCTCGATCAGAGCCCGGTCGCCGGTCAGATGGAGGAAGACCGCGCCGGGTGCCTCGGCGCGCAGCCGGTCGCGGTAGGACCGCTTCAGCGCCGAGCTGCTCACCACTCCGCCGAGCCCGGCCCGGCTGTGCGCCCACCGGCCGATCGCATCGAGCCAGGGCCACCGGTCGGAGTCGTCCAGCGCGGTGCCGGCCGACATCTTGGCGATGTTCGCCGCGGGGTGGAAGTCGTCGCCCTCTGCGTACGGAACGCCGAGTTCGGCGGCGAGCAGGGGGCCGATCGTGGTCTTGCCGGTCCCTGCTACGCCCATCACCACGACGACGTGGGGGATGCTCATTGGTGGTGCCTCGCAGTCCTCTTCGATGTCTTCCTCGACATCGGTCCGTCGCGCTACTGAAACGTATACGTACGACTTATTCAAGGCGATGTGATGTAAACGTCGTACTTTTTGTTCCTGAAAGGTGCCCCGTAGGCTGTGCTCATGACCACACAGGGCCCCGGGCTGCATACACATGTGCTGGACACCCTGGGTCTGGAGATCGCCGCCGGGGAGCACCCGCCGGGACAGGTCCTGCGCACCGATGAGCTGGCCCAGCGCTTCGACGTCTCGCGCACCGTCGTGCGCGAGGTGATCCGCGTCCTGGAGTCCATGCACCTGGTCGAGTCCCGGCGCCGGGTCGGCGTCACCGTCCGGCCGACCGAGGCGTGGAACGTGTACGACCCCCAGGTCATCCGGTGGCGGCTGGCCGGCGCCGACCGCCCGCGCCAGCTGCGCTCCCTGACCGTGCTGCGGTCGGCGATCGAACCCGTCGCGGCCGGCCTCGCCGCCCGCAACGCCACCCCGGAGCAGTGCGCGGCCCTCACCGAGTGCGCGCTCGGCATGGTCGCCACCTCGCGCGGCCAGCAGCTGGAGGGCTATCTGGAGCACGACATCGCGTTCCACCGGATCGTGCTCGACGCCTCCGGCAACGAGATGTTCGCGCGGCTCGGCGACGTCGTCGCCGAGGTCCTGGCGGGCCGCACCCACCACCAGGTGATGTTCGAGGACCCGGACCCGGCCGCGGTCACTCTCCACGTCCGGCTCGCCGAGGCGGTGCGCGAGGGCGACGCGGCGGCGGCGGAGCGGCTGACGAAGGAGATCGCGGTGGGCGCCCTGCACGAACTGGACGTCCTCGCGCCCTGAGGCCGCGGATGCGCGGACACACGACGGCCCCCGCGGAACGATCCCGCGGGGGCCGCCGGTTCGGTCGGTCAGCCGCTGTGACCGTGGTGGCCGCCGTGCCCGGCACCGTGGTCGAACTTCACCGCCTCGGGCGGCATCACGACGAACGGCCGCATCATGCCCATGTCCTCGTGCTCCAGCAGATGGCAGTGGTACATGAACCGCCCGTACGCCCCGTCGAACTTCCCGAGCACCTTCACCAACTGCCCCTGGGGCACCCGGAAGACGTCCTTCCAGCCCTGCTCGTTCGGTGCCGTCGGGATCGTGGTGCCGTGGTCGAACGCAACGGGGGTGCGGGTTCCGCCGACCGCCGGATCGAAGCCGTCCAGCCGGTACGCCTCCCGGCCCATCACCTGGAAGTCCGCCAGGTGGATGTGGATCGGATGCGTCGGACCGCCCAGGTTGAGGAACGACCACTGCTCGTAGCTGCCTTCGCCCACCGTGAAGCCCAGGCCGTCGTTGAAGGTCCGCGAGATCCTGCGGTACGTGCGCACCGCGCCGTCCTCGCCCCGGACCTGGACGACACCGTCCGAAGGTACCTGCACCTCGGAGGCGTCCTCGACCTCCGCCATCTCCCAGATCTCCGGGTGACCGCCGCCGCCGACCGTGCCCGGCGCCGTGAGCACCACGAGCCGGTGCCCGTGCTCCAGCCCGCCGTGCTCGTACCGCCGGAACGAACCGGACAGCACCTCGGGCAGCTCGAAGCCGTCCCGCTGCCCCGTCTCCCGTACCCGGAACTCCATCACCTGCGGGAACGGCACGTTCGCCGACAGGTCCGGCACCCCCGGTGCAAGCCTGCCGCGGTTGACCAGCCGGACCCGGCGCCCGGCCAGCGCCGAGAAGTCGATCAGCAGGTCCATCCGCTCGGCCGGGGCGATCGTCAGCTGTGGCAGCACCTCGTCGAAGTCGACCGGCACCGGGCGCGGCAACAGCCCGCCGTCGCTGCCGATCTGCCGGATCACGCCCGGCACCGGGTTGTTGTCCTCGTCGACCAGCACCAGATCGTAGATCCGCGCGTTGGAGGCGTTGACGAGGCGGAAGCGGTACCAGGCGTCGTCCACGTCCAGATGCGGCCAGATGCGGCCGTTGACCGTGGTGTACGGGCCGAAGAACGGCAGCGACACGGGCTTCCCGGTCTCCGGGTGGGCCTCGGTGATCACCGTCGTCTTGTGCAGCAGCCGCCCGTTGAGCCGGCCGTCCGCGTCGGTGTCCAGGTTGCGGTCGGCGAGGATCAGCGGCAACTCCCGGTCGCCGGACGGCAGACCGAGCGCATCCTCCTCGTCGTCCCTGATCAGATAGGTGCCGACGAGCCCGGCGTACACATTCCACCGGGTGATGTTCATCGCATGGTCGTGGTACCACCACTGCGTGGCCTGATGGTCGTTCGGGTACTCCGACAACTGCGCGTCGCCGAAGCCGACCGCGTTGTCCGCCCAGCCGTCGTTGCCGCCACCGGTCTGCGCGCCGTGCAGATGCGTCACCGTCCAGGCGGGCAGCGCGGCGACATCCGCGTTCGGCTCGACGCCGTCGCGTCCGGGACGGTTGTGCGGCGCCGGTTCGTCCTGCTTGACCGGTCCGACCTCCACCGCCGTGACCGGGTACTCGCTGCCCTTGGGGGTGCGGTTGGTCCAGGCGATCCTGATCCGCTCCCCGCGCCGCACTTCAATGGTCGGCCCCGGCACCGTGCCGTTGTACCCCCACATCAACGTCGGCGGCAGCTGCGCGTGCAGCCGCACCCAGGTGGGCGACAGGGTGATCTCGGTCTCGCGGAGCACATCGCCGCTCTGCGGACGGAGCACCGGCGGGACGGGCAACGCGTCGGTGTACGGGACGAGTCCGCCGGCCGGCACCGCGAGCCCGGCCGTTGCGGGCTCCGGTCCCGGCTCGTCGGTCCGGTGGCCGTTCCTCTCCGTGGTCCGGGTGGTCTCGGTCAAGGTGATTCCCCCATTGATCCGTAATTCCACTGCTGTTGGACCACGCGACCCCTGCCCCCGCAGGTATTGATTCGGCGGTCCCTGTGCATCGAAGGACGGTCTGGAAACCGCCGGAGTTCAGCAGGGCGCATCATCTGACCGAAAGCGGTACATCCCACCGGGTGGACGGCGGTCGATTCCCGCCAACGCGGCGCGCCGCCGTGACACCCTCGCGGGGCGTACCGTTGTTCGCGTTCGATCTTCGCAAAGAGACGAAAACAGGGAGACCACGGTATGTCGCAGCAGGTGCAAGGGGTCATCGCACCGGGGAAGAACGAGCCGGTACGGATCGAGACGATCGTGATCCCGGACCCGGGCCCCGGCGAGGCCGTGGTGAAGATCCAGGCGTGCGGCGTCTGCCACACCGACCTCCACTACAAGCAGGGCGGGATCAACGACGAGTTCCCCTTCCTGCTCGGCCACGAGGCCTCGGGAGTGGTGGAGTCCGTCGGCGAGGGCGTCACGGACGTCGCGCCCGGCGACTTCGTCATCCTCAACTGGCGTGCCGTGTGCGGGCAGTGCCGCGCGTGTCTGCGAGGCCGCCCCTGGTACTGCTTCGACACCCACAACGCGAAGCAGAGGATGACCCTGCTCGACGGCACGGAGCTGTCGCCGGCCCTCGGTATCGGCGCCTTCGCCGAGAAGACCCTGGTCGCCGCCGGCCAGTGCACCAAGGTCGACCCGGAGGTCTCCCCGGCCGTCGCCGGTCTGCTCGGCTGCGGCGTGATGGCGGGCATCGGCGCCGCCATCAACACCGGACAGGTCGGCCGCGGCGACTCGGTCGCCGTGATCGGCTGCGGCGGCGTCGGCGACGCGGCGATCGCCGGAGCCCGGCTGGCCGGCGCGGCGAAGATCATCGCCGTGGACATCGACGACCGCAAGCTGGAGACGGCGAAGACGATGGGCGCCACGCACGCCGTCAACTCCCGCTCCACCGACCCGGTCGAGGCGATCCGCTCCCTCACCGGCGGCAACGGCGCGGACGTCGTCATCGAGGCGGTCGGCCGCCCTGAGACGTACAAGCAGGCCTTCTACGCCCGCGACCTCGCCGGCACCGTCGTCCTGGTCGGCGTCCCGACCCCCGAGATGCAGCTGGAGCTGCCGCTCATCGACGTCTTCGGGCGCGGCGGCTCGCTCAAGTCCTCCTGGTACGGCGACTGCCTGCCCTCGCGCGACTTCCCGATGCTCATCGACCTGCACCAGCAGGGGCGGATCGACCTCGGCGCGTTCGTCACCGAGACCATCGGACTCGGCGACGTCGAGCAGGCCTTCGCCCGGATGCACGAAGGCGACGTGCTGCGCTCGGTGGTGGTCTTCTGATGACCGCCCGCATCGACCACCTCGTCACCTCCGGCACCTTCGCACTCGACGGCGGGGAGTGGGACGTCGACAACAACGTCTGGATCGTCGGCGACGACACCGAGGCGATCGTCATCGACGCCGCCCATGACGCCGCCGCCATCGAGGCCGCGCTGAACGGCCGTACGCTGCGCGCCATCGTCTGCACGCACGCGCACAACGACCACATCGACGCGGCCCCCGCCCTGGCCGGCGCGACCGGTGCGCCGATCCTGCTGCACCCCGACGACCTGCCGCTGTGGAAGCAGACCCACCCGGACCGCCTCCCGGACGGCGAACTGACCGACGGCCAGGAACTGGAGATCGCCGGAACGACGCTCAAGGTCCTGCACACCCCCGGCCACGCCCCGGGCGCCGTCTGCCTGTACGCCCCCGAGCAGGCCACCGTCTTCACCGGGGACACGCTCTTCCAGGGCGGGCCCGGCGCCACCGGACGGTCCTTCTCCCACTTCCCGACCATCGTCGCGTCGATCCGGGACCGGCTGCTCCCGCTGCCGCCGCGGACCACCGTCCGTACCGGCCACGGAGACTCCACCACCATCGGCGCGGAGGCCCCGCACCTGGACGAGTGGATCGCCCGCGGTCACTGAGAGCCGCCGGGGCTCACCGGTCCGGCCACGCGGAGAGCCGCAGCCCGCTCTCGAAGCGGCGTGGATCGCCCGTGACCGGATCGGTGAACTCCAGTACCCGGGCCAGGAGTTGGAGCGGGTGCGCGAAGTCGTCCGGCGCTCCTTCCGCCTCGACCACCGGATAGACCGGATCGTGGACGAGCGGTAGCCCCAGGGCGTTCATATGGACCCGCAGCTGATGGGTCCGCCCGGTGGCGGGCAGCAGCCGGTAGCGGCCGAGCCCCTCCCGGTGCTCCAGCAGCTCGATCCGGCTCTCGCTGTTCGGCTCGCCCGGCTCCTCACGGGCGGCGATCACCCCGCGCTCCTTCACGATCCGGCTGCGGACGGTACGCGGGAAGACCAGCGTGGGATCGTACGGCGCCACCGCCTCGTACTCCTTGCGCACCAGACGGTCCCGGAACATCGTCTGGTACGCACCCCGCTCCCCGGGCCGTACGACGAACAGGACGAGGCCCGCCGTCAGCCGGTCCAGCCGGTGCGCCGGCTGCAACTGCGGCAGCTCCAGCTCGCGGCGCAGCCGGGCCACCGCGGTCTCGGTGATGTGTCGGCCGCGCGGCGTCGTCGCCAGGAAGTGCGGCTTGTCGGCGACGACGAGATGCTCGTCGCGGTGGACCACACCGACCGGGAACGGCACCGGGTCCTCCGGCGCGAAGTCCCGGTGGAACCAGATGTACCGGCCCGCTTCGTACGGCTCGTCGGCGGACACCGGGCCCCGCACGGAGACGAACCGGCCCTCGGCGAACATGGCGTCCACCTGCCGCGCGCCGATCGCCCCCGCGAACCGCGCCAGCAGATGGTCACGCACCGTCGGCCACGCCCCGTCCGGATCCGCGGGGAGCCGCAGCCGGACCGGATCGATCCCGTCCCGCTGCGGCAGCGGCGCCGACGGGGGCTTCGCACGCCCCCTCACCGGGGAACGCCGGCCACTGCTGCGGTACTCATGGTGCAGGCTCCTCGCTCTGTCGCCCGGGGTGTCCGCAAAGTATCGCCGGTCGCCGGCCGGGCGCCGTCAGGAGCCCGGCAGCGTCACCTTCTCCGGACCGCAGCCGACCCGCTCGGCCTCGGCGGCCACATAGCCGGGCAGCAGCTCACGGGCGAGGCCGGCAACCGAGTGCTCCGTGTGATCCAGCTGCTCCACCACGAAGACCACCGGACCGGTCTGGCATTTCGCCCGGTAGACGGCCCTGGTTCCGTCGATGGAGCCGGAGCCCTTGGAACCCTGGACGGGCAGACCGGTCCTGAGCGTGCCCGAGGAGAAGATCTCGGACAGCGCCGCGTCGGTCACCGTCGTCAGCCGTACGGCGGGGTTGTAGGAGCCACCGGCCTCGCAGATCCGGGCCGGTCCACCGTCGCCACCGACGCGCGTGCGGGCCAGATCCCTGCGGTGCGCCTCGGGAAGTGTGAAGCCCCGGATGCCGCAGAAGGCAGCGGCATCCGTCTTCTTCCGCTCCTTCGGGGCGGGCATCGTGCCCGGTGTCCGGTACGTGCCGGAGCAGCCGAAGTCGCGGATGACCCCGTTGGCGGCCTCCACCAGCGCACGGGTCAGCGCCGCGCGGTCCTCCCGCTCGTAGTCCGACGCGAGGTCGAGCCCGGTCGGCCCCATGCCGATGTCCACCACGGTGGGGCCGGTGAATTCGTCCCGCCCGGTGCAGCTCTGCGGCAGTGCCAGCCAGGCGCGCGACGACGAGGCCAGCCCTGGGAGCCCGTCGCCGAGCGGGACCATGTCGGCCGCGAGGAACTCCGCGGGCCAGTCGCGCCCGTCCGTGCCCATCAGGCCGTCCAGCCGGTGCACCCTCAGGGTCACCTGGCGGCGCGCCCGGTCGTCCTTGTAGCTGGTGATGCGGCACTGCCCGTACGAGTCGCCCCGGCCGACCGGATCGGCCTGGAGGGTCTGCTCCTCGACCTCGGTCCTGCGGTCACCGAAGAGGCCGGACATGGCCGAGTCGCCGAGCGAGTCCCAGCACGGGGCGGGCCCTACCAGCGGCAGCGTGTCCGTGCGCCAGGCCACCGCACCGGCGCCGAGCAGCGCACCGGCCAGCCCGGCGGCGGTGACCGCACGGGCGGTACGGCTGCGCAGCAGGCTGCGCAGCACCGGCACGCGCGCCGGGGCGGGTTCCGGCTGTGCGGAGGGCTCCTGCTCGGGCCCGTGCTCCCGCGCCTCCTCGGCGGGTTCCGTCGTGTTCTCGCCGTCCACTGCCGCCGCCTCGTGTTCCACGGATTCCCCCTCGCTCATGCGCCCTCACCGGTCCCGCATCCGATGCGCTTGCCCACGGACTCGGTGAAGCGTGTGAACACCGTGCGGTCGTCGGGCCGGCCCGAACCCTTCAGCCCGGAAACGAGGTTCGCGTAGAACACCGTTCGCCGCCCGTGGCACTCGGTGCGCACGAGCCCGTTGCCGACGCCCTCGGGGAGACCCTCGAACAGCGCGACCAGGCGAGGTTCGGACGCCATCACGTACTGCGCCGCCGGCTCGTCGGGCAGCCCCCGCGCGCGCCACACCACCGAACACGTCTGGAGCCGTCCGTCGACCACGCCCACCTTCTCCTGGTAGGCGGAGCCCTTGCCGAAGTCCAGCGTCACACCGGGGATCCGGCACAGCGGGCTCCGGGCGGAGCCGGTGTCCTCGGGGACGGTCACGAAGGGCGAGGTCGTGCGCAGCGGCTTCTTCGGCGCACAACCAGCCTTCTGCATACCGGTGTTGGCCGCGTCCAGCAGCATCCGGGTGACTGCGGACCGGGTGCCGATCGTGAACGGCATGGCCACCTTGCCCAGATGGCCGTCACCGCTGCTCGCGCTCCGGATCGTCACCGCGGTCGGCCTGCCGTCCACGTCGCAGGTCTCGGGCAGGACCAGCATGGCCCGGTCACCGGCGACCAGTCCGTCGAGACCGTCGGGCAGTCGCGCACCCGAGCCGTCGAAGTACCGGGCGATCCAGGTGCGTTGGGCCTCGGCCTCGGTGGGGACCGGTCCGTACTCGACGGTGACCTGCTCCTTGAAGGAGAGCGGCTCGTCCGAGTCGTCGTCGGGGGCCGTCGAGGTCACCGTGACCGTGCAACTGGCGTGGTGACGGGAGGCGGAGGGCGGTGCGGACTCGGTCGCGCTCCGTTCGGAGCCGGACGTGGCGAGCGCGTCCTCGCCCAGGAAGTCCGCACCGCTGTCCTGCTCCCACGCCCCCCAGCAGTAGCTCTCCCGGAACGGCCAACTGTCCGTCGCCCACAGCCCGATGCCGGAGACGAGCACCGCCCCGGCGACCGCCCCGGCCACTGTCGTTCCGCGCCTTCTGCGCCTGCCGCCCATCACATGCCCCCTGCGAAGAACCAAGATCGCGCAAAACGCCGATGGTACGTCGTCGCCCCCGGAGCGCGGATCGGGCCCCTGCGTGGATCAGCCCAGCGGCGTGAGGACGAAGGAGAACTCCGCGGCGCGCGTGTCGAGCCGGTACTCCGGCAGCACACCCGGCCCGCACGACCGCGAGCCGATGCCCTGCACCGCGTGATCCGGATTGCCCCGGACGGTCCCGTCGGCCCGCAGCCCCGTCCGGTGCTCCGCCGCGTCCAGCTCCTCGCTCGTCCACCGCCGCGCGGTGAACCGGAACGGCGCACCCCTTCGACCCGCAGCCCCAACCGTCGCCGTCACGTCAGCTCCGCCCACCGGTGCCACTCCAGGTCAAAGAAGCCATGCGTCCCCGGATCGCACTCGTCGATCACCCAGAGACCCAGCTCGTCGCAGAGATCGAGGAAGGCCGGATGCGGCGGGTAGTGGCTGGTCCGCACGGCGTTGATGTTGCGCTGTTTCATCAGCACCAGATCGCGCCGCATGGTCGCCGCGTCCATGGTCCGCCCGGTCTCCGGATGGAACTCGTGCCGGTTCACCCCGCGGAAGAGCCCCCGCCGCCCGTTGACCCTGATGAGCCCGTCCTCGACCACGGCACTGCGGAACCCCACCCGCAGCCCGATCCGTTCACCGGACGTCACCAGCTCCCCGTCGTACAGCAGGGGCGTCTCGGCCGTCCACGGCTCGACCACCATGGTCACCGCCTCGCCCGTCGCGACAACCACCCCCAGCTCGGGCGCGAGGACCCGCCCCTCGGTCCCCTCGCGCTCCACCCGCAGTGTCCCGCGGACCCGTCGCGATGGTCGTACCCGGTGTGCACGAAGAAGTCCCTCGGCGCACCCCGCGGCCGCTCCAGCAGGGTCACGTCCCGGAAGATCCCGGGCAGCCACCACTGGTCCTGGTCCTCCAGACAGCTCCCCACATTCGTGCAGGCGGGAGCGCCGCCGCCCCCCTGGAGCACCCAGTGCCCGGGAACCCCGACCGTCGCCCACCCCGAGGCGTCGAAGCCGGGGCGCGCGAACGACTCGTCCCGGGTGGCGGCACCCGGCGAGAGACGGAAGCGCCACTCCCCGTTCAGCGACATCCGTCCGGCGTCCGAGTCCGCGTACCAGGCGCGCGGCTCCAGTCCGCCGGATCCGGGCTCCATGTCCTCGTACCAGGGCAGTGCGGGGGCGTGTGTGCGGATCACAGGGACTCCTCGCTCGGAGCGCAACGCAAAGTGCCGATCAGGATATTTCCTGATCGGCACTTGCTCTGTGTCCGAGGGGGGACTTGAACCCCCACGCCCGATAAAGGGCACTAGCACCTCAAGCTAGCGCGTCTGCCATTCCGCCACCCGGACAAGGTGTCTGTCTCGCGGGCTCCGGCCCGTTCCGACGTGGAAAACAATAGCAAACATTCGGGGGTGCTCGATCACGCCCCGGACGTGCGAAAGGCGCATGGCGAGGGGTGGGTGCCCTTGGGCTCGCGGGCCCGGCGCGGGAGGATGAGGCGAGCACCTCAGCGACGGTGGAAGGAAGCAGCGTGAGCGAGACCAGCACGGACCGGACCGGCTCAGGCGAGGACGAGGTCGTGGACCTCTGTCGTGAGCTGATCCGGATCGACACCAGCAACTACGGGGACCACTCGGGACCGGGGGAGCGGGGCGCGGCCGAGTACGTCGCGGAGAAGCTCGCCGAGGTCGGGCTGGAGCCGCAGGTCTTCGAGTCCCACAAGGGCCGTGCCTCGACCGTGGCGCGGATCGAGGGCGAGGACCCGTCCCGGCCCGCGCTGCTGATCCACGGCCACACCGACGTGGTTCCGGCCAATGCCCACGACTGGAGGCACCACCCGTTCTCGGGTGAGGTCGCGGACGGCTGCGTGTGGGGCCGCGGCGCGGTCGACATGAAGGACATGGACGCGATGACCCTCGCGGTCGTCCGCGACCGGATGCGCAGCGGCCGCAAGCCCCCGCGCGACATCGTGCTGGCCTTCCTCGCGGACGAGGAGGCGGGCGGTACGTACGGCGCGCGGTACCTCGTGGACAAGCACCCGGGCCTCTTCGAAGGGGTCACCGAGGCGATCGGCGAGGTCGGCGGCTTCTCCTTCACGGTGAACGAGAAGCTGCGGCTCTACCTCGTCGAGACGGCCCAGAAGGGCATGCACTGGATGCGGCTCACCGTGGACGGCACCGCCGGCCACGGCTCGATGACCAACGACGACAACGCGATCACCGAGCTCTGCGAGGCGGTCGGGCGGCTCGGGCGGCACAAGTGGCCGGTCCGGGTGACCAAGACCGTACGGTCCTTCCTGGACGAGTTGTCCGACGCGCTCGGCACTCCGCTCGACCCGGAGGACATGGAGGCCACGCTCGCCAAGCTGGGCGGTATCGCCAAGATGATCGGTGCCACGCTCCGCAACTCCGCGGCTCCCACCATGCTCGGCGCCGGCTACAAGGTGAACGTCATCCCCGGCCAGGCCATCGCCCATGTCGACGGCCGGTTCCTGCCCGGCTTCGAGGACGAGTTCCTGGCCGATCTGGACCGGATCCTCGGGCCGCGGGTGAAGCGCGAGGACGTGCACGGCGACAAGGCGCTGGAGACCAGCTTCGACGGCTCGCTCGTCGATGCCATGCAGGTCGCCCTGAAGGCGGAGGACCCGATCGCCCGCGCCGTGCCCTACATGCTCTCCGGCGGCACCGACGCCAAGTCCTTCGACGACCTGGGTATCCGGTGCTTCGGGTTCGCCCCGCTGAAGCTGCCGCCGGAGCTCGACTTCGCGGGAATGTTCCACGGTGTGGACGAGCGCGTGCCGGTGGACGGTCTGAAGTTCGGCGTGCGGGTGCTCGACCGTTTCATCGACAACTGCTGACGCCTTGCCGGATTTCCGCCGACTTTCCGCACCAACAATCGCCAGCATGTGCGCATTTGACCGGAACGAGTGAAAGGGGCCATACGCTCGTAGCCCGATTACCTCTTCCTCGTTACACGTGATGCGGTCCGCGGCTGGGACCGCATTGCCAACTAGGAGGAATAATGATCAAGAAGGTCGTCGCTGCTGCGGCTGTCACCGGTGGTCTGGTGCTCGCGGGTGCGGGCATGGCCGTCGCGGACTCCGGTACCCAGGGTGCCGCTCTCGGCAACCCCGGTGTGATCTCGGGCAACAACATCCAGGCGCCCATCCACATTCCGGCGAACGTGTGCGGCAACACGGTCTCCGTGGTCGGGGTGCTGAACCCCACCTTCGGCAACATCTGCGTCAACGCCTGACGTTGTGCGTCAACCCGTAAGGGTTTGAATCCGGTCGGCCCCGAAGCGCACGCCATGCGCTCCGGGGCCGCTGGGTACCCCGCCCCCGCACGGTCGAGTCCGGGGGTATTCCGGAAGGCAGAAGGCAGGAAACAACCTATGCGACAGGTCACGCGTAAAGGCCTGATCACCATGGCGGCAGCGGGCGGCGTGCTTGCGCTGAGCGGCGGCTACGCGCACGCGGACGCGGGAGCGTCCGGCGAGGCGACGAATTCCCCGGGGGTGCTGTCAGGGAATTCGGTGCAGATTCCGGTCCACGTACCGGTCAATGTGTGCGGCAACTCCGTGGACGTCGTGGCACTGCTCAACCCGGCGTCCGGGAACACCTGCGGAAACGGTGCGCAGGACGGCTCCCAGGGCAAGCACGTCTCCGGCAGTCAGGTCTCCGGCGACCTCACCCAGGCGAGCCGGCCCGGCACGGGCAAGCACCGGGCCCCGATCGGCGGCGGGGCGAAGACCGAGGGCGTCGCGAAGGGCTCGCCGGGGGTGCTGTCCGGCAACAGCATCCAGGCGCCCATCGACATCCCCGTGAACGTCTGCGGGAACAGCATCACCATCGGCGGTCTGCTCAACCCCGCCTTCGGCAACGACTGCGGGAACAGCACGGATGTCGTCACGCCGCCGCCGGTCACGCCGGTCACGCCGGTCACGCCGGTCACGCCGGTCACGCCGGTTACTCCGGTCACCGAGCACAAACCCCCGGCGCCGGAGAAGCCGGCTGTGCCCAACGTGCCCGAGGAGCAGAGCGTCGTGCAGCTCGCACACACCGGAGCGGGCGGGCTCGACCTGCTGATCCCGGTGAGCGCGGGCCTGCTGCTGGCGGGCGCGGGCACGGTGCTCTACCGCCGCGCCCGGACGGCCGCCTAGGCCCCAGGACGGCGACGCGAATACGGCGAAGAGGGCGGGCCCCGCGACTGCGGGGCCCGCCCTGTCTCACCAAGTGGCCCGGAGCTGGCGGATGATCCGCCGCCGCAGACGAACCCTGCGGCTGCCGTCGTGGCGCAGCGTCAGCCGGTCCAACTCCCAGTGACCGTACTCGGCGTGGTCGGTCAGCAGGCGGGCCGTCTCCTTCCGGGACACCCCGCGCGGTACGTACACATCGACAAATTCGTATTCCGGCATCGCATCTATTGTGCGGGCAGAGCCCCTGTACGGATAGCGTCTGCACTATGTCTGATGCTGCGCAGCCCACCGCTGCCGAGGTACGCGCCGCCGCCGAGGCGGTCAAAGCCGCGCTCGACCACCACCTCGCGGCCGTCGAACGCCGGACCGGGGACGACGACGCGGCCGTCTACGACGCGTTCAACGCACTGGCCGCTGCCGCCGAGTTCTACGACGAACTGCTCTACGACCGATACGACGAAGTCACCCCCTTCGAGATCCCGGGTGCGGAGGATTCGCTGCCGCCGTACACCGGCCCCGAGGAGCCGAACGCACTCAGTGTCCTCATCCGGCGCGACTACGCGGTGGTGGAGCCACCGAGGCTGCTCGCGCAGGCCCAGCGGATCGCCGACCTCGATCAGGACGAAAGCGGCGGAAGCGCCGCAGTGGTCGGCGCCAGCGTCCACGCGGCGCTCGGTGTGCTCTTCGGGGAGTACGAACCAGACGAAATCGCTTCCCGGCACGCGGAGTTCGGCCTGGAGGAGGGCGACTCCACACTCTGGGTCACCGCCGCCGAAGAGCTCCCTGAGGCGGGGGAGTGGCTCGGCGCCCCCTTCGACGACACGGATCCCCAGCTGGTGGTCTGCCGCTTCGACGTCAGCGCCGTTTTCGACGAGGACGAACCGGACGAGGAACCGGCCCGCCTGGTTGTGGAAGGCTCCTGATCCGCCGGCCGGACGGGCTCGCGACCGAGCCCGTCCGGTGAGGTGCTCGCCGACCCGGCCCGGTCAGCGGGCCGCGGTCTCCAGCAGGGTGCGCAGCCGCGTCGTGCGGTCCTGGGCCGGGGGCTGGGCGACCGCGCGCTGGAGGGCCTGATCCACCCCGTGCACCACGGACAGATGCCGCTCCCCGCGGCTGAAGGCGGTGTACACCCAGGAGCGGTTCAGCCCCTGCGCCGCGTCGCCCGGCAGCACGACGACCACCGCGGGCCACCGCATCCCGGCCGCCTGGTGGGCGCTGACGGCCCAGCCGTGGCGCACGCAGGATGCCACCCGCTCCTGGGCCACGACGAGCTCCGTGCCCGCGCAGTCCAGTCGCAGGCCCTCGGCGTCCGCCGAGACGACCACCGCCGGCACGGCCCTGCCGGGTGCCGGGACGTGGACGACGCGGTCGCCCGGGTCGAAACCGCCGAAGCGGCCCGGCCCGGGGTTGAGCCGCTGCTTCAGCGCCGCGTTCAGTGCCCGGGTGCCCGCCGAGCCGCCATGGCCGACGGTGATCACCTGGGTGTCGGACGACGGTACGCCGATGGCGCGCGGCACCGAGTCGGCGACCAGCTGCACGGTGCGGTGCACCGCCTCGCCCGCATCACGGACGGGGACGATCACCACCTCCTTGCCGGGCGCGTCGACCTGGTTCAGCTCACCGATGCCGATGCCGGAGACCAGCTCACCGATCGGTCCCGGATCCGGTGTGCGGGAGACGATCCGGGGACACGCACGGGCCGCGAGCACATCCGCGAAGACCTGTCCCGCACCGGCCGAACCCAGCACACCGGGGTCACCGCTGAGCACCAGACGGGTGCCGTCGGCCAGCGACTCGACCAGCATGGCTGCGGTCTCGACGTCCAGCTGCGGGGAGTCCAGCACGACGAGCAGATCGACGGCGATCGCCCCCTCCTCGTCCCGCCCCGGGCCCTGTTCGCCCGAGAGCAGACCTGCCAGGGTGACGGCTGTCTCCGGATCGCCGGTCGCCTCGGCCAGCCGGCGCCTGCCGTCGGCGCTGTGCACGGCGCCCAGAGCCCGCAGCCCGAGGCCGCGGGCCGCGGTGACCAGGGCGGCGGGCTCGGCCCTGGCCGCCTCGCCCCCGGTGTGCGCCACGAGGCCGTGGGCCGCGACCGTGCGGATCAGCTCGGCCGCCGACGGGGAGCTTGCGGCGGAGGCGGCCTGTGTCCAGTCGGCGTCCCTCTCGCAGGAGTTGACCAGCCGGGCCAGGCCGTCGGCGAGGCTCTCCTCGGCGAGTGCGTACCGGTCGAGGCCGAGCAGCACCTGCACCGGTTCGCGCCCGGTGTCCGGGCCGGTGTCCCCGCCGGGTTCCGTGGACGGACCGGATTCCTGGCTTTCCTGGCCCTCCCGGCCGTCCTGGAAGACCAGGACGACTCCCTCGGCGACGGCGTGCCGCACGGCCGCGTCGGGGTCGGTCACCGACCGCTCGGCGAGCGCGGCCCGTACCTCCGAGGCGTCCAGCGCCGTGTGCCCCCGCAGCGCGGCACGCTCCAGCAGCCAGCCCACCAGGGCGGCGGTCCGCCGCTCGTCGTCCGGGCCGCACTCGGCACCGAGCAGGGCGCGCGCGAATCCGTCCGCCTGCTCGGGCCTGACTCCCGGCACGGTCAGCAATTGCCAGGGGTCGGCGCGCAGGACAGCGGCCGCCTGCGCCCCGAGGGCCTCGGCCGCAGGCCCCGCCAGTGCCGCCGGAGCCCCGCCCTCGGCCAGCACGGCGGCGGTCGCGGCCACGGCCTTTGGCGGGGCGCCCTGCGGTGCCCGTACCGGTGCGGGGGCACGGGGGCGGGCCGGAGCGGGCGTGGGCGCGGTCCGGCGGGGGGCGGCGGGCGCGGGTGAGTCGAAGAACGAGGTGGCGGGCTGCTCGCCGCTCTCCACCGCGCGCACGGCCGCCAGCAGATCGGCCGCCCTGCCGCTCAGCTTCCCGCCGGCGGCGATGGGGCCTTCCTTCTCGGCCTTGCGCCTCTCGATCCGCTCCCGGACCTCCCGCTGGGCGGCGAGCTCGGCCTCGGCCTCGGTGAGCGCCGCGGGCGGGGCCTTTGCCGCGTCCCCGGAGCCTGCCCCGTCCCCGGATTCCCCGTTGCCGGAATCGTCCCCGTTCCCGTCCTCGACGGACGGGGCGGGCACGGCGGCGGAGGGGGACGCGACGACGCCGTCGTCGTCGGCGGCCGGGGAACCGGGGGTTTCCCCCCGGGGAAGCGCAGTCACAGCGTGCTCCAGTCCTGGTCGGGATAGCGGTGCACGGGCGCCGACACATCGTCGAGCGCCTGGCAGATCTCGTCAGGAAGACTAAGCGCCTCCACTGACAACGCCTCCGTGAGCTGCTGCGCGTTGCGCGCGCCGACGATCGGAGCCACCACTCCGGGCCGGTCCCGCACCCAGGCGAGAGACACCTGGAGCGGCGTCGTGGCCAGGCCGTCCGCCGCGATCGCCACCGCGTCCACGACGCGGCCCGCCGGCTCGTCGAGATACGGCTCGACGAACGGAGCCAGCAGCTCCGAGGCGCCTCGCGAGTCCGTCGGAGTGCCCGACCGGTACTTTCCGGTGAGGACCCCGCGGCCCAGCGGGGAGGACGGCAGCAGTCCGACGCCGAGATCCAGGGCGGCGGGCAGCACCTCGCGCTCCACGCCCCGCTGCAGAAGCGAGTACTCCATCTGCGTGCTCGCCAGCCTGGTGCGCACCCCGGGCGAGGCGAGCTGCCAGGTCGCCGCCTTGGCCAGCTGCCAGCCGCAGAAATTCGACACCCCCGCGTACCGGGCGCGCCCGCTGGACACCGCGAGATCCAGCGCCTGAAGGGTCTCCTCCAGCGGCGTCACCGGGTCGAAGGCGTGGATCTGCCACAGATCCACGTGGTCCGTGCCGATCCGCTCCAGCGAGGCGTCCAGTGCGGCGAGCAGATGCCCGCGCGAGCCGTCGAACCGGCGGTACGGGTCGGCCACGCTGCCGGCCTTCGTCGCGATGACCAGATCGTGCCGGGGCACCAGGCCGCCGACGAGCTGGCCGAGCAGATATTCGGCCTCCCCGCCGCCGTACACATCGGCCGTGTCGACCAGTGTGCCGCCCGCCTCCCAGAAGGCTTTCAGCTGTTCGGCAGCGTCGTGCTCATCGGTGTCCCGACCCCAGGTGAGGGTGCCGAGCCCGATCCGGGACACTCGAAGGCCGGTGCGGCCGAGATGCCTCTGCTCCATGGGGGCTGAGATTACTGGCCAGAACCCCACTCGGCGGAAGCCTGTGGACAACCCGGCGTCAAGTCGCCCCTGCCGGATCACGCCACCGCGCGCTAGAGTCCGGAACCCAGAGACGTTACTGATCGGTAAGGGGAGCGGCTATGCGGCTCGGCATCAATCTCGGTTATTGGGGCGCGGGAATGGACGGCGACAATCTCGCCGTCGCCCAGGAGGCCGACCGGCTCGGCTACGACGTCTGCTGGGTGGCCGAGGCGTACGGCTCCGACGCGCCGACCGTGCTCTCCTGGGTCGCCGCCCGGACCGAGTCCATCGATGTCGGCTCCGCGATCATGCAGATCCCGGCCCGCCAGCCCGCCATGACGGCGATGACCGCAGCCACCCTGGACTCGCTCTCCGGCGGCCGGTTCCGGCTCGGCCTCGGCGTGTCGGGACCGCAGGTCTCCGAGGGCTGGTACGGCGTCAAGTTCGACAAGCCGCTGTCCCGCACCCGGGAGTACGTCGAGATCGTCCGCAGGGCGATGTCGCGCGAGCGGCTCTCGTACGAGGGACAGCACTGGACGCTGCCGCTGCCGGACGGTCCGGGCAAGCCCATCAAGCTGACCGTCCACCCGCAGCGCGAGCACATCCCGCTCTACATCGCCGCGATCGGCCCGAAGAACCTTGAGCAGACCGGCGAGATCGCGGACGGCGCGCTGCTGATCTTCCCCTCCGCCGAGCACCTTGAGGACACCGCGATGAAGTACCTGCGGGCGGGCCGCGAGAAGGCCGGCCTGACCATGGAGGGCTTCGACGTCTGCCCGACCCTGCCGCTCGCCGTCGGCGACGACGTCAACGGTCTCGCGGACATCTTCCGTCCGTACACCGCCCTGTACGTGGGCGGTATGGGCAGCCGCAAGCAGAACTTCTACAACCAGCTCGCGCAGCGCATGGGCTACGAGAAGGAAGCGGCCGAGATCCAGGACAAGTACCTGTCCGGCGACAAGAACGGCGCCGCCGCCGCGGTGCCGCACCAGCTGATCGACCAGACCGCGCTGCTCGGTCCGGTCGAGCGGATCGCCGAGCGGATGCAGGCCTACGCCGCCGCGGGTGTCACGACACTGACCCTGGCCCCGGCCGGGTTCACCCTTGAGGAGCGGCTCACGGCCCTGAGGGCCGGCACAGACGCGCTGGAGCGCTCCGGGCTCGCATAGAACGGGGCTTCGCCGCTCCCTGAGCGGCACTACGGCCGTGGTGGGGGCTCGGGGCCTCCCCGCCACGGCCGTTACGCATATCAACGCGCGCACGGCCCGGCGGTTACGGCGGCACACACCCCATCCGGCCTAAGGACTGTCCCGTGATCCCCGGCGGGCGCGCGACGTCACATGCAGCACCTCGCGGCGGCCGGGGATTACGGGACAGCCCTCAGCCGGGGCCCGTTCCTGTTGCCCGGGCATGTGTGCCGCACTTGACTGTCGCTCGGCGGATGCGCACGGAGGTGGCATTGATGCTCTCGGCAAAGACCCTGTTCCAGGAGATTCTCGACGACGACGAGTCATTCCGGCTGTTCTGTTCCATCGCGGCCGGCGGGGAGTCCCAAGGCGGCTGGGAGAACGGCCGCATCGCGGCCCTGGTGCCCGAGAGCCAGCGCGCCCTGGCGCCCAAGATCGCACGGCACGGCGCCGACGAGGACAAGCACGGCAGGATCTTCGACGCGTTGCTGAGGAAGCGCGGGCTCCAGCCCGTGGAGGTCCCGCACGAGACCGACTACACGATGCTGCTGGAGAAGCACGGCATCGGCCTCGCGCATGAGCAGCTGCGGGGCGAGGAACGGCTCTCCGAGCGCGACATCATCACCTACCTCGCCCACAGCCGGGTCACCGAGCAGCGTGCCTCCGAGCAGATGGCCCTGCTGCGCAAGCACTTCGCCGACCACCCCGACCTCGGCCACGCCGTGAAAATGATCTCGAACGACGAGGACAACCACCTGGCGTACTGCCACGAGGAGCTGCTCCGCTTCGCCCGGGCCGGACACGGCCGAACCATCCAGCGCATCCTGCGCGAGTGCGCGCTCGCCGAGATCCGGGTGTACCGCGACGTCAGCCTCGCCGTGATGGACCACATGGGCCGCATCCTGGGCTGGTCCCGGGCCAGGGCGGCGGTGCTGGCCGCCGGGATCCACGGCCTCTACGCGTACGAGCGGTTCGTGGGGTGGCGGCGGATGGTGAGCCTGGAGCAGCCCGCGCGGCGCGACGCGCTGGGCGGCCCCGCCGGGCCGGAGCCCGGCCCCGCCTGAACCGGGCGGGGCGACGGCCCGTCCGTCAGAGCCAGCCGCGGCGCTTGAACTGCCGGTACAGCGCGAAGACCACGGCGGCCATCAGCGCGATGACCGCAGGATAGGCCCACACCCAGCGGAGCTCCGGCATGTGCTCGAAGTTCATGCCGTAGATCCCCGCCACCATCGTCGGCACGGCGGCCATCGCCGCCCAGGCCGAGATCTTGCGCATGTCGTCGTTCTGCCGCACGCCCACCTGGGCCAGATGGGCCGAGAGGATGTCGGAGAGCAGCCGGTCCAGCCCCTCCACGTACTCGTTCGCGCGCGTCAGATGGTCGCTGACGTCGCGGAAGAACGGCTGCGAGTGTTCGTGGACGAACGGTACGTCCGCGCTCGCCAGCCGGGCCATGGGGGCGCTCAGCGGCCCGGTCGCCCGGCGGAACTCCAGGATCTGCCGTTTGAAGGTGTAGATGCGGGACGCGGTGCTCTTGGTGTCGCCGACGCCGGTCGGCGCGAACACCTCGGTCTCCAGCTCCTCCAGGTCGACCTGGAGCTCGCCCGCGACCTCTATGTAGTGGTCGACGACGGCGTCGCTGATCGCGTACAGCACCGCCGTCGGTCCGTGCTTGAGCACCTCGGGCTCGGCCTCCAGCCGGCGGCGTACCGCGGTGAGCGGCGCGCCCTCCCCGTGCCGGACGGTCACGACGAACGAATCGCCGATGAAGGCCATCAGCTCGTCGGTGGTGACCGTGTCGCTCGCCTGCTCGTACACCACCGGCTTGATGACGGCGAACAGCGAGTCGTCGTACACCTCCAGCTTGGGACGCTGGTGTGCGCTCAGCGCGTCCTCCACCGCCAGCGGATGCAGTCCGAACTCGCTGCTGACGAGTTCGAACTCCTTCTCCGTCGGCTCGTGCAGCCCGATCCAGAGGAACGCGTCCCCGGTGGCCCGTGCCTCGTCGAGGGCGGCGGAGAGGTCGGCGGGGCCGTCGGTGCGGCGCCCGCCCCGGTAGATGGCACAGTCCACGATCACGGCGCGCATTCTTCCCTGCCGCGTTGCCCGGCGCACCTCGCCGACGGCCTACGCTGGCCCGTATGCCCACGCTGATCCTCGTACGCCATGGACGCTCCACCGCCAACACGGCCGGGGTGCTCGCCGGCCGCACCCCGGGTGTCGCGCTCGACGAGCGCGGCGTCGAACAGGCCGCGGCACTGCCCGGACGGCTCGCCGGGCTGCCGCTGGCCGCGGCCGTCAGCAGCCCCCTGCAGCGCTGCCGGGAGACCCTGCGGCCGCTGCTCGCCGCCCGGCCGGAGCTGGAACTGCACACCGAGGAGCGGATCACCGAGTGCGACTACGGCGACTGGTCGGGGCGCAAGCTCGCGGAACTCTCCGACGAACCGCTGATGAGCGTCGTACAGCAGCATCCCTCGGCCGCGGCGTTCCCCGGTGGCGAGTCGATGCGCGGCATGCAGGCGCGCGCGGTGGACGCGGTACGGGACTGGAACGCCCGCATCGAGGCCGGGCACGGCGACGACGCCGTCTACGTGATGTGCTCGCACGGCGACATCATCAAGGCGCTGGTCGCCGACGCGCTCGGCATGCACCTCGACCTCTTCCAGCGGATCCACGCCGACCCCTGTTCGGTCACCGCTATCCGCTACACCGGACTGCGGCCCTTCCTGCTGCGGCTCGGCGACACCGGGGACCTCGGATCGCTGGCGCCGCGCGAGCACCCCGGCCCGGCGGCGGGCCCCGACGCGGCAGTCGGCGGCGGCGCTGGGGCGCCGTGATCGCTTCGCGCAGTAGGGTGGACGCTCCGTAGGCGCCTTGCCCCAAAGAACCTCCCGCGGCCCCGGCCGCCCCTCATCCACCGTCAATCTCAAGGGAGACAGGACGTGTCCCGTCAGGTGTTCCTCTACGACCCCCCGGACCGCTTCGTGGCCGGTACGGTCGGGTTGCCTGGACGCCGTACGTTCTTCCTGCAGGCATCCTCAGGCGGACGTGTCACCAGCGTGGCCCTGGAGAAGACCCAGGTCGCCGCGCTCGCCGAGCGGATCGACGAACTGCTCGACGAAGTGGTGCGGCGGACCGGCGGAAACTCTCCGGTGCCCGCCGTGGCGCCGATGGACGTCACCGACACCGCGCCCCTGGACGTCCCCGTCGAGGAGGAGTTCCGGGTAGGCACGATGGCGCTCGCCTGGGACGGCGAGGAACAGCGCATGATCGTCGAGGCGCAGGCGCTGGTCGAGCTGGACGTGGACTCCGACGAGGACCTCGCCGAGGCCGAGGAGCGGCTGCTCCAGGACGAGGAGAACGGTCCGCCGATGCTCCGGGTCCGCCTCAGCGGCGCACAGGCCCGCGCCTTCGCCAAGCGTGCCCTGGACGTGGTGAACGCCGGCCGTCCGCCGTGCCCGCTGTGCAGCCTGCCGCTCGACCCGGAAGGACACGTATGCCCGCGCCAGAACGGATACCGTCGCGGAGCCTGACCGGCACCGAACTGGTCGCCCTGCTCACCGAGGGGGAACTCACCGTCCTCGGACAGATACGTGAGGCCTCCAACGCCGTGCTGTACTGCACGGTCGCACGCGACGGCGAGGAGGCGACCTGCGTCTACAAGCCCGTGGCCGGCGAACAGCCCCTGTGGGACTTTCCGGACGGCACACTCGCCGCGCGCGAGGTGGCCGCGTACGAGATCTCCGAGGCGACCGGCTGGGGCCTCGTGCCGCCCACCGTGCTGCGGGACGGTCCGTACGGCGAGGGCATGTGCCAGCTGTGGATCGGCGCGGCACCCCAGGACGACGAGGACGAGGGGGCGGCCGGGCCCCCGCTGCTCGCGCTGGTCGAGGACGAGGAGCCCGGGGCGGGCTGGAAGGCCGTCGCCCACGCCGAGGTCGGCGGGGGGAGGACGGCCCTGCTGGTCCACGCGGACGACGCGCGGCTGCGGCGACTGGCCGTCCTCGACGCCGTGATCAACAACGGCGACCGCAAGGGCGGCCATCTGCTGCCCGCACCCGGCGGCCGGCTCTACGGCATCGACCACGGTGTGACCTTCAACGCCGACGACAAGCTGCGCACGCTGCTGTGGGGTTGGGCGGGGGAGCCGCTGACGGCCGAGGCCGTCGAGGTCGTCGAGCGGCTGGGTACGGAGCTCGCGCCGGGAACCCCGCTCGTCACCCGGCTGGGCGAGCTGATCACCGACGCCGAGATCGAGGCGTTGCGGGGCCGCGTGGCGGGGCTGAGAGCGACGGGAAGACACCCGGAGCCGAGCGGGGAATGGCCGTCGATCCCCTGGCCGCCGGTCTGAGCGGAGCAGGGGTTACGTGGTGTCAGAGGGGGGCGGACCCGTATTGCACGGGCCGGCCCCGAAGCAGAAGGGGCCATGCGGCGCAAGACTGCCTCTTCGGCCAAGGTCCGGTATCCGGTTCGTATCCGGAACATGCATCCGGTTAGGCTCGTGGCATGCATGCCTGGCCCGCTTCTGAGGTCCCCGCCCTGCCCGGCAAGGGCCGCGACCTTCGGATCCACGACACCGCGACCGGCGGACGGATCACCCTTGACCCCGGTCCCGTCGCCCGCATCTATGTCTGCGGCATCACGCCGTACGACGCGACCCACATGGGTCATGCGGCGACCTACAACGCGTTCGACCTCGTTCAGCGCGTGTGGCTCGACACCAAGCGGCAGGTTCACTACGTCCAGAACGTGACCGACGTGGACGACCCGCTGCTGGAGCGGGCCGTGCGCGACGGGCAGGACTGGACCGAGCTCGCCGAGCGCGAGACGGCCCTGTTCCGCGAGGACATGACTGCCCTGCGCATGCTTCCGCCGAAGCACTACATCGGTGCCGTGGAGGCGATACCCGGCATCGTTCCGCTCGTGGAACGGCTCCGCGACGCAGGCGCCGCCTACGAGCTCGACGGCGACGTGTACTTCTCCGTCGAGACCGACCCGCACTTCGGCGGGGTCTCCAACCTCGACGCCGAGGCGATGCGGCTGCTCTCCGCCGAGCGCGGCGGAGACCCGGAACGTCCCGGCAAGAAGAACCCTCTCGACCCGATGCTCTGGATGGCCGCCCGTGAGGGCGAGCCGAGCTGGGACGGCGCCTCGCTCGGCCCCGGCCGGCCGGGCTGGCACATCGAGTGCGTCGCCATCGCCCTGGACCACCTCGGCATGGGCTTCGACGTCCAGGGCGGCGGGTCCGATCTCGCCTTCCCGCACCACGAGATGGGCGCCTCGCACGCCCAGGTGCTGACCGGCGAGTACCCCTTCGCCCAGGCGTATGTGCACGCCGGAATGGTCGCTCTGGACGGCGAGAAGATGTCGAAGTCCCGGGGCAACCTGGTCTTCGTGTCGAAGCTGCGCCGCGACGGCGTGGACCCGGCGGCGATCCGGCTGGCTCTGCTGTCCCACCACTACCGGTCCGACTGGGAGTGGACGGGCCAGGTGCTCGCCGACGCGGTGGAGCGGCTCGCCCGTTGGCGGTCCGCGGTCTCCCGCCCCGACGGTCTGTCCGCCGAGGCCCTGGTCGAGGAGGTCCGCGAGGCCCTCGCCGACGATCTGGACGCGCCGGCCGCGCTGGCCGCCGTGGACCGCTGGGCCGAGCGCCAGAATGCCGAGGGCGGTACGGACGAGGGCGCGCCCGGCCTCGTCTCGCGCACTGTCGATGCACTGCTGGGCGTCGCGCTGTAGCGCCGCGCAGGCCGGCAACCCGCTGATTTCCACCGGACGTTCCGGATGAACCGGCCCTGGACTTCTCGACGAAGTCCAGGGCCGGCTCCGCTTTGTCCGTGCTCAAGTGCTCGATACTGCGCTGAGAGTCATCAACGCGCTTCAGAACAGCGGCAGTTGCAGCCTTGCTGGGCTTCCGGGAGCGTCAGCCCTCCGGGGAGCCCTCCGACGAATCCTGCGGGCCGTCGCCGTCACCGCTGCCGTCGCCTGCCCGGCCACCCGGAGGCCTCGGGCCGGGTCCGCCCGCGGGCGGCGTGCCGGTTCCGGGGCCGCCCCCGGTCTCGGGGCGCAGCGGCTTCGGTGGACGGGTGTGCCCGCTGGAGGTGTCGCGGAGATACGAGGTGTCGCCGCTCTCCGTCGCGTGTCCGCCCGGCGTCTGGCCCGGACCGACGTCCCTGCGGCGCAGATAGCGCTCGAACTCCCGAGCGATGGCCTCGCCGCTCGCCTCGGGAAGCTCGGCGGTGTCCCGGGCCTCCTCGAGCGTCTGCACGTACTCGGCCACCTCGCTGTCCTCGGCGGCCAGTTGGTCGACGCCGAGCTGCCAGGCGCGCGCGTCCTCGGGCAGTTCGCCCAGTGGGATGCGCAGACCGATGAGGTCCTCCAGGCGGTTCAGCAGTGCGAGTGTGGCCTTCGGGTTGGGCGGCTGCGACACGTAGTGCGGCACCGCCGCCCACAGGCTCACCGCGGGCACACCCGCGTGCGTGCAGGCCTCCTGGAGGATGCCGACGATGCCCGTCGGTCCCTCGTACCTGGTCTCCTCCAGATCCATGGTCCGCGCCAGGTCAGGATCGGAGGTGACTCCGCTGACCGGCACCGGGCGGGTGTGCGGGGTGTCGCCGAGCAGGGCGCCCAGGATCACCATCATCTCCACACCCAGTTCATGGGCGAAGCCCAGGATCTCGTTGCAGAACGAGCGCCAGCGCATGGATGGCTCGATACCGCGGACCAGGACGAGATCGCGGGGCTTGTCCCCGCCGACACGGACCACGGAGAGCCGGGTGGTCGGCCAGGTGATCCTGCGCACCCCGCCGTCCAGCCAGAGCGTCGGCCGGTTGACCTGGAAGTCGTAGTAGTCCTCGGCGTCCAGCGCCGCGAACACCTCGCCCTTCCACTCCCGGTCCAGGTGGGCGACCGCCGTGGAGGCGGCGTCCCCTGCGTCGTTCCATCCCTCGAACGCGGCCACCATGACCGGGTCGATCAGCTCGGGAACCCCCTCGAGCTCGATCACCCAGGCCTCCTTCCGAAGTTCCCTTGTGTACCCATCAACCTTACGGCTTCCGGCCACTTGTGCCGCAGCCTCCGCGCACAGCCGGGCGAACCCGGCCCACGAGGGTGTATCAGCGGTCGAATCAGGGCATCGGATTGTGAATACATCCGAGCTGTGCCCGGCAAATTTGATCAAACCCTGGACGTTGGCGCTTTGATGGCGCTATACATCGGATGATCGGAACAGAGGTCCGATGTTATTTCCCTGGGGGCGCACATGAGTCAGACCGTCACGGATTTCGAGGTCCACGACATCCGTTTTCCGACCTCGGAACAACTGGACGGCTCGGACGCCATGAACCCCGATCCCGACTACTCGGCTGCCTACGTCGTACTGCGTACCGATGTCCCCGACCGCACGGGCGGCCCGGACAGCGGCAGCGGCGGCATCGAGGGACATGGCTTCTGCTTCACCATCGGGCGCGGCAACGAGGTGATGGCCGCCGCCATCGACGCGCTGCGCCCCTATCTGGTGGGGCGCCCGGCGCCCCGTACCGCGGCCGATCTCGCCGCACTGCACCGTGAGCTCACCCACGACTCCCAACTGCGCTGGCTCGGCCCGGAGAAGGGCGTGATGCACATGGCGGCCGGCGCGGTCGTCAACGCCGCCTGGGACCTGGCGGCCAAACTTGCGGGCAGACCCGTCTGGGAGTTCCTCGCCGGGATGACGCCCGAGGAGCTCGTCTCCCTCGTCGACTTCCGCTACCTCAGCGACGCCCTCACCCCCGACGAGGCCCTGGCGATACTGCGGGCCGCCGAACCGGGCCGGGCCGAGCGCGCCGAACGGCTGCGCGCCGAGGGATACCCGGCGTACACCACCTCGCCCGGCTGGCTGGGCTACAGCGACGACAAGCTGGTCAGGCTGGCCAAGGAGGCCGTCGCCGACGGCTTCACCCAGATCAAGCTGAAGGTCGGCGGCAGCCTCCACGACGACGTCCGCAGACTGGCCCTGGCCCGCGACGCGGTCGGCCCCGGCGTCCGGATCGCCGTCGACGCCAACCAGCGCTGGGACGTCACGGACGCGGTCGAGTGGATGAACGCGCTCGCGCCGTACGACCCGCACTGGATCGAGGAGCCGACCAGCCCCGACGACATCCTCGGCCACGCCGCCGTCCGGGCCGGACAGCCGGTCAAGGTCGCCACCGGCGAACACGTCGCCAACCGGGTCGTCTTCAAGCAGCTGCTCCAGGCCGGCGCCGTCGACTTCGTCCAGATCGACGCGGCCCGCGTCGCGGGCGTCAACGAGAACCTGGCGATCCTGCTGCTCGCAGCGAAGTACGGCGTACCGGTCTGCCCGCATGCGGGCGGGGTAGGACTCTGCGAGCTGGTGCAGCACCTCTCGATGTTCGACTACGTGGCGGTCTCCGGAAGTTGGGACAACCGCGTGATCGAGTACGTCGACCATCTCCACGAGCACTTCGCCGACCCCACCGTGATCGAGGCCGGCCGCTACACCGCACCGAGCTCCCCGGGCTTCTCCGCCCGGATGCTCCCCGAGTCGATCGCCGCACACCGCTATCCGGAGGGCGCCGTATGGCAGGCCCGCCGCACCGAGGAGGCCAACCGATGACCACAACGAGCGACTTCGAGGGAATGGGCGCCCTTGTCACGGGCGGTGCCTCCGGCATCGGGGCCGCCGTCGCGACCCTGCTGCTGGCGCGCGGCGCGCGGGTGGCCGTACTGGACCGGGAGACCGCCGGCGTCCCGGCCGGCGCGCTCGCCGTCAAGGCGGACGTCACCGACGACGACGCCGTGCGCGAGGCGGTCGACCGCGCCGCCGCCGAACTCGGCTCACTGCACACCGTCGTCTCCAACGCAGGCATCGGCTCCATCGGCACGGTCGAGGACAACGCCGACGACGAGTGGACCCGGGTCCTGGACATCAACGTCCTCGGCATGGTCCGCACCGCCCGGCACGCCCTGCCCCATCTGCGGCGCGCCGCGGCCGGCCGCCCCGGCGCCGTGTCGATCACCCAGACCTGCTCCATCGCGGCCACCGCCGGGCTGCCGCAGCGCGCCCTGTACAGCGCGAGCAAGGGCGCGGTCCTCTCGCTGACCCTGGCGATGGCCGCCGACCACGTCCGCGAGGGCATCCGGGTCAACTGCGTCAACCCCGGCACCGCGGACACCCCGTGGATCGGACGGCTGCTCGGCCGGGCCGACGACCCGGACGCCGAGCGGGCCGCGCTCAACGCCCGCCAGCCGCTGGGACGACTCGTGTCGGCCGACGAGGTCGCCGCCGCGATCGTCTACCTCGCGAGCCCCGCCGCCGCGTCGGTCACCGGCACGGCCCTGGCCGTCGACGGCGGCATGCAGGGACTGCGCCTGCGCCCCGCCGAGAGCTGACCCGGGGGAGCGGCCCGAGCCGCGTCATGGACCCGTACCCCGCGCACGATGCACCTCCGCTTCGCCGACAGAGCTCCGAGCCGGTACTCACAAAGGACGGGAACCAATGAGCGTGCGTACGACGAGTGCGGCGGCCTGCGCCGTACTGCTGGCAGTCACCGCCCTCGCGGGCTGCAACCGCGAGTCGGCCGACGACGGCGCGGGCGGCGGGAAGGTCGGGATCGACCTGCCACGCAGCGACAGCGACTTCTGGAACTCGTACCAGAACTACGTGGAGAAGGGCGTCAAGGAGGGCGAGGTCGAGGCGCTGCCGCTGACCAACTCGCAGAACGACATCGGCAAGCTGGTCGCCAACGTCCAGACCTTCAGCGACCAGGGCGCCAAGGCAGTCGTGATGGCACCGCAGGACACCGGCGCGATCGCCGAGTCGCTCAACACCCTGAACGAGAAGAGGATCCCGGTCGTCAGTGTCGACACCCGCCCCGACAAGGGCGACATCTACATGGTGGTGCGCGCCGACAACGAGGCCTACGGCACCAACGCCTGCAAGTACCTCGGCGAGCAGCTGGGGGGCAGGGGCAAGGTCGTCGAGTTCCAGGGCGACCTCGCCTCGATCAACGGCCGCGACCGGTCCGAGGCGTTCAAGGCCTGTATGGACAAGGACTTCCCCGGCATCGAGGTCTTCGAGCTGGCCACCGACTGGAAGGGCGACGTGGCCTCCGCCAAGCTCCAGGCCACCCTGGCCGCCAACCCCGACATCAACGGCATCTACATGCAGGCCGGCGGTGTCTTCCTGCAGCCCACCCTCGCCCTCCTGGAGCAGGAGAAGCTGCTGAAGCCGGCCGGTACGCCGGGGCACATCACGATCATCTCCAACGACGGCATCCCCGAGGAGTTCGACGCCATCAGGGCCGGGAAGATCGACGCGACGATCTCCCAGCCCGCCGACCTGTACGCGAAGTACGCGCTGTACTACGCCAAGGCGGCCCTGGACGGCAAGACCTTCAAAGAAGGCCCCACCGACCACGACTCCACCATCATCAAGATCCCGAACGGCTTCGAGGACCAGCTCCCCGCGCCGCTGGTGACCAAGGACAACGTCGACGACCCGAAGCTGTGGGCCAACCAGCCGGCGAAGAAGAGCTAGCCATGGACCAGGAACCACCTGCCGTACAGGCAGAAGGCGTTGTCAAACGCTTCGGGCCCACCGTGGCGCTGGACGGGGTCCGGCTCACCGTGCAGCCGGGCGAGTCCCACGCCCTGGTCGGGCGCAACGGCGCGGGCAAGTCGACGCTGGTCGGTGTCCTGACCGGACTCCACGAGGCGGACGCGGGCACGGTCGCCTTCGGCGGGGAGCCCGCTCCCGCCTTCGGCGACACCACGGCCTGGCAGTCCAGGATCGCCTGCGTCTACCAGAAGTCCATGGTCGTCCCGGACCTGACCGTCGCGGAGAACCTCTTCCTCAACCGCTTCGACGACAACTCCCGCTGGATCAGCTGGGGCAGGCTCCGCAGACGCGCCGAGCGGCTGCTGGCCGACTACGGCGTCCAGGTCGACCCCAGCACCCGGGCGCGCGATCTCGCCGTCGAACAGCGGCAGTTCGTCGAGATCGCCAGGGCGCTGTCCTTCGGCGCTCGGCTGATCGTCCTGGACGAGCCGACCGCCCAGCTCGACGCCCGGGGCATCGGACGGCTCTTCGACAAGCTGCGCGAACTGAAGTCCCAGGGAGTGGCGTTCCTCTTCATCTCCCACCATCTGCAGGAGGTGTACGAACTGTGCACGGCGGTGACCGTCTACCGCGACGCCCGCCATGTGCTGACCGTCCCGGTCGCCGACATCGCCAAGGCGGAGCTGGTGGCGGCGATGACCGGCGAGCGGCCCGCCGGCGCCACCGCCTGGCATGCGGGGCGCGACGGTGCCGCAGCGCCGGACGAGTCGTCCGAACCCGTGCTGCGTACCGAAGGACTCACCGTCCAGGGCCAGTTCGAACCGGTGGACCTGGAGGTCCGCCCCGGCGAGGTGCTCGGCCTCGCCGGATCCGCCGCCAGCGGCAACACCGCCCTGGGCGAGACCCTGGCCGGCATGCGGAAGGCGGGCGGCGGCACGGTCCGCGTGCACGGCAGGGCCGTGCGCTCCGGCAGCGTGCCGCACGCGCTGGACGCCGGGATCGGCTACATCCCCGAGGACCGGCACGACCAGGGCCTCGTCCTGGAACGCAGCGTCGCCGAGAACGCCACCCTCACGGTCACCGACCAGCTCGGCCCGTGGGGGACCGTGCTGCCCTCCCGCACCAGGGAGTTCGCGCGCTCGGTGATCGCCTCGCTGGACATCAGGACACAAGGGCCCGAGCAGCCGGTCTCCGGACTCTCCGGCGGCAACCAGCAGAAGGTGGTGGTCGCCCGTGCGCTGGCCCGCGAGCCGAGCGTGCTGGTGGCGGTCCGGCCCACCGCGGGTGTGGACATCAAGTCCAAGGACTCGCTGCTCGGAGTCGTGCGACAGGTCGCCGACAGGGGGAACGCCGCAGTGATCATCTCGGACGAGCTGGACGATCTGCGGGTCTGCGACCGGGTGCTCGCCCTGTTCCACGGACGCGTGGTCGCGACATTCGCAAGCGGGTGGAACGACGGGGAGCTCGTCGCCGCCATGGAAGGTGTGGGGGAGAGGGAATGACCGGCACGGTACGGCCCCTGGCGGCCGACGGCATCGACAGCGGACCGAAGGGCTCGACCGGGGAGCGGCCGCTGGACCGGCTGAAGCTGATCAGATGGAGCGACTTCTCGCTGGTACCGGTGATCCTGGTGCTGATGGTGATCGGGTTCATCGTCTCGCCGGTGTTCCTGACCTCCGAGAACCTGATCAGTGTCGTCCAGCAGTCCTCCGAGCTGAGCCTGCTGGTGCTGGGCCAGGCGCTGATCCTGATCTGCGGGCGGATGGACCTGTCCCTGGAGTCGACGATCGGCATCGCGCCGGTCGTCGCGATGTGGCTGGTGCTGCCCGCCGAGGATGGCCGCTTCGCGGGCCTCGGCCTGCTGCCCACCTGGTCGGCGATCCCGCTCTGCCTGCTGGTGGGCCTCGCCATCGGCGCGGTCAACGGCTTCCTGATGCTGAAACTGAGGGTCAACGGCTTCATCGCCACACTCGGCATGCTCACCATGCTGCGCGGCCTCCACATCGGGATCACCGAGGGCAAGTCCATCACCGACGTCCCGGAGTCCTTCCGCTACCTCGGCAAGAGCGAGTGGCTCGGCGCACCGGCCGCCGTCTGGATCTGCCTGGCCCTGTTCGCCGTCGGCGGCGCCGCGCTGGCCTGGCTGCGCCACGGACGTTCGCTGTACGCCATCGGCGGCAACCCGGAGGCGGCGCGCGCCGCGGGCATCCGGGTGGACCGGGTCACCTGGATCGTGCTGGCCGTCGGCGGCCTGCTGGCGGCCTTCGCGGGCATCCTCTACACCGGCCACTACGGATCGGTCGCGGCGACCCAGGGCAACGGCTGGATCTTCCAGGTGTTCGCCGCGGCGGTCATCGGCGGCATCAGCCTCAAGGGCGGCCGCGGCACCCTGTTCGGCGCCCTGACCGGTGTGCTGACGCTCCAGCTGGTGGTCAATGTGATGACCCTCGGCGGCGTCCCGGCGCTGTGGAACCAGTTCCTCAACGGCGCGATCATCATCGTCGCTCTGGTCATCTCCCGCTTCGCGAGCGGCGAGAAGCAGGACTGACGCACTTCGGTCCCGCCGGCGTCCGAGCCCCGGTTACGGGCAGGGGCGGGCAGGGGATCACCCACCCGCCCCGCTCCGCGCTACAGCGTCGACCGCAACCACTGCTCCACGCTCGCCACATGCACCGTCGCCCAGGCCCGCGCAGCCTCCGCGTCCCGGTCCCGCAGCGCCGAAACGATCGCCCGGTGCTCCTGGAGCGTGCGGGTGACCGCGTCCTCCTGAGTCAGCCCGCGCCAGACCCGCGCCCGGGTCGTCGGCCCCGACAGCCCGTCGAGCAGCGAGCAGAGCACCGAGTTCCCGGACGACTGCACGATGCCGCGGTGGAACTCCAGATCACAGGCGACCAGCTCCTCCACCGAGGGCTGCGCCCCCAGCGCGTCCAACTGCGAGCTGAGCACGTCCAGTTGGGCTTCGCTGATCCGGGTGGCCGCCATCGCCGTCGCGGCGGGCTCCAGGATCCTGCGGACCGCGAGGAACTCCAGCACCGTGTCGTCGCGGTGGAAGTCCACCACGAAGCTCAGCGCCTCGAGCAGCAGCTGCGGATCGAGGCTGGTCACATACGTGCCGTCGCCCTGGCGCACATCGAGGATGCGGATCAGCGAAAGGGCCCGAACCGCCTCGCGGAGCGAGTTGCGGGAGAGCCCGAGCTCCGCCGCGAGTTCGCTCTCCTTGGGGAGCCGGTCGCCAGGGCGCAGCGCACCCGAGACGATCATTCCCTTGATCTTCTCGATCGCCTCGTCTGTGACAGCCATGACGGTCCTCCTGGATCCGGACTTGGAATCAGACATCCGATGTATCCCTTCATTATGCGGGTCGGAAGGGCCTGATGAACCAGGTCCGCCGCAGGCCGTCCCGGGTGCGGCTCCGGAGCCGCACCCGGGACAGTCGCAGAGCGTGGACGGCGCCACGCGGCGTACCACCGGAGCGATCTCCTCTGCGTACCGCCGGAGCGTCTCGGTCTGCTCGTCCCGGCTCAGCCCGAAGTGGTCCACGCTCACCGGCACGAGAGAAGTGCGCCGAGGGGCGGCTCCCGCCGCGCGGGAGCCGCCCCTCGGGCGCACCTCAGGAACCGTCAGGGCGTGCTGCGAAAGCGGCGTGGTCCGCCCGGGGGACGCCCCCGACCAGCCGCGTCCCCAACCTCCCAGGACAGAACACCTAGCCCCGGTCGCCGAGCATCGACTCGACGCCGGCCCGGATCTCGTCCGTCGCCAGGCCCCGGATCGTCAGCGTGGTCCGGCGGCGCAGTACGTCGTCCGCCGTCTCGGCCCACTCGTGGTCCCGGGCGTAGGCGACCTGCGCCCAGATCTCCGGCGCGTCCGGGTGGATGCGCTCGGCCAGTGCCGGGTTCTCGTTCGCCATCCGGGCGATGTCGAAGGAGAGCGAGCCGTAGTGGGTGGCGAGGTGCCGGGCGGTGTCGGCCGCCATCCGGGGGCCGGGCGTGCCGCCGTCGACCAGCAGCCGGTGCGCCACCGCGTTCGGGTTGGCGATGCCGGGCAGCGGAAGCTTCTTCGGCAGGTGCGCGATCGGCTCCATGTCCTCGGCCAGCGGGTGCCCGGGAAGCGCGGCCAGCTTGTTCATCACCGTACGGCCGATGTGGCGGAACGTCGTCCACTTGCCGCCCGCGACCGACAGCATCCCGCCGCGGCCCTCCGTCACGACCGTCTCGCGCTTGGCCTTGGAGGTGTCGCCGGGACCACCGGGCAGCACCCGCAGGCCTGCGAAGGAGTAGGTGATCAGATCGCGCGAGAGCTGCTGGTCCCGGATGGAGAACGCCGCCTCGTCGAGGATCTGCGCGGTGTCCTTCTCGGTGACCGCGACGTCCGCGGGATCGCCCTCGTACTCCTCGTCCGTCGTGCCGAGGAGCAGCATGTCCTCCCACGGCAGGGCGAAGGTGATGCGGTACTTGTCGATCGGGGTGGCCAGTGCGGCCTTCCACGGGCGGGTGCGCTTGAGCACGAGGTGCGCGCCCTTGGACAGGCGTATGGAGGGCGCCGCGTCCGGGTTCTCCATCCTGCGCAGGTGGTCGACCCACGGCCCGGTGGCGTTCAGCACCAGCCGGGCGTTGACGCCGAACTCCGTGCCGTCCGTGCGGTCCTTCAGGTCGGCGCCGGTCACCCGGCCCTTGGTGAACCGCAGCCCGGTCACCGCGGCGTGGTTGAGGACGACCGCACCCGCGTCGACGGCCGCGCGGACGGTCATCAGTGCCATCCGGGCGTCGTTCATCTGGTCGTCGCCGTAGACCGCGACGGCCTTCAGATTGTCCGTGCGCAGCTCGGGCACGTCGCGCCGGGCCCGCGCCGGGCTGATGACATGCCCGACCCCGTCGCCGAACGCGGAGAGCGCCGAGTAGGCGAACACGCCCGCGCCGAGTTTGGCCGCGCCGTGCGGCCCGCCCTTGTAGACCGGCAGGTAGAAGGTGAGCGGATTGGCGAGGTGCGGGGCGACCTGACGGGACACCGCGCGCCGCTCGAAGTGGTTCTCCGCGACCAGCTTCACCGCGCCGGTCTGCAGGTAGCGCAGACCGCCGTGGAGCAGCTTGGAGGAGGCGGAGGAGGTGGCGCCGGCGAAGTCGCCGGCGTCCACCAGGGCCACCCGCAGCCCGGACTGCGCGGCGTGCCAGGCGGTGGAGATGCCCAGAATGCCGCCGCCGATCACCAGGAGGTCGTACGCCGCCTTGGACAGCTGTTCCCGGGTTTCGGCGCGGCTCGGGAGGGAGCCGGAGGCCGGGTGGGTCCCGAGGGCCGGGACGCTCTGCAGGGTGGTCATGTCGATTACTCCTCGTCTTCGATCCAGCCCATGGTCCGTTCCACGGCCTTGAGCCAGCTCTTGTACTCGCGGTCGCGGGTCTCCGCGTCCATGCGGGGGGTCCACTCGGCGGCCCGGCGCCAGTTGGCGCGCAGCGCGTCGGTGTCCGGCCAGAAGCCGACGGCGAGACCGGCGGCGTAGGCGGCGCCGAGGCAGGTCGTCTCGGCGACCATCGGCCGCACCACGGGTGCGTCCAGGAAGTCGGCGAGCGTCTGCATCAGCAGGTTGTTGGAGGTCATGCCGCCGTCGACCTTGAGGGCGGTCAGCTCGACCCCCGAGTCCTTGGTCATGGCGTCGGTGATCTCGCGGGTCTGCCAGGCGGTGGCCTCCAGGACGGCACGGGCGATGTGCGCCTTGGTGACGTACCGGGTCAGACCGGCGATGACGCCTCGGGCGTCGGAGCGCCAGTACGGGGCGAACAGGCCCGAGAACGCCGGCACGAAGTACGCGCCGCCGTTGTCCTCGACCGACAGGGCCAGCGTCTCGATCTCGGCCGCAGACTTGATCAGGCCCATCTGGTCGCGCATCCACTGCACCAGCGAACCGGTGACGGCGATGGAGCCCTCCAGGGCGTAGACCGGCTTCTGGTCGCCGATCCGGTACCCGACGGTCGTCAGCAGTCCGTTGTACGAGTTGACGGGCGTCTCACCGGTGTTCATCAGCATGAAGGTGCCGGTGCCGTATGTGGACTTGGCCTCGCCCTGGGAGAAGCAGGTCTGGCCGAAGAGGGCCGCCTGCTGGTCACCGAGCGCGGACGCCACGGGGACCCCGTCGAGCACACCGCCCTTGGTGTTTCCGTACACCTCGGCGGAGGAACGGATTTCGGGAAGCACCGCGGCCGGGATCTCCATCGACTGGAGGATCCGCTCGTCCCACTGCATCTCGTGCAGGTTCATCAGGAGCGTGCGCGAGGCATTGGTGACGTCGGTGACGTGGACGCCGCCATCGGTGCCGCCGGTCAGGTTCCAGATGACCCAGGAGTCCATGGTGCCGAAGAGGATGTCGCCGCGCTCGGCGCGCTCGCGCAGCCCCTCGACGTTGTCGAGCAGCCAGCGCACCTTGGGGCCGGCGAAGTACGAGGCGAGCGGCAGACCGGTCTCGCGGCGGAAGCGGTCCTGCCCGACGTTGCGGCCGAGCTCCTTGCAGAGCGCGTCCGTCCGGGTGTCCTGCCAGACGAGCGCGTTGTGGACGGGCTCACCTGTGTTCTTGTCCCAGAGCAGCGTGGTCTCGCGCTGGTTGGTGATGCCGATCGCCTTCACGTCGGCGGCCGTGATGCCCGCCTTGACGACGGCGCCGGCCACGACCTCCTGGACGTTCTCCCAGATCTCGGTCGCGTTGTGCTCGACCCAGCCCGGCTTCGGGAAGATCTGTTCGTGCTCCTTCTGGTCGACGGAGACGATCCGGCCGTCCTTGTCGAAGACGATGCAGCGGCTGGAGGTGGTGCCCTGGTCGATGGCCGCGATGAACGGGCCGGTGGTGTGTGCGTCGGTCACGGTGTGCTCCCGGAGGTCTGTGTGGTCGTGAGGGTTACGGCTCTGGGCGCCGCGGCTCAGGCGAAGGCGATGTTGTAGAGCCCGCCGGCGATCGCGCCGCCGATGAGCGGTCCGGCGACCGGGATCCACGCGTAGCCCCAGTCGGAACCGCCCTTGTTCGGCAACGGCAGCAGCGCGTGCACGATACGCGGGCCGAGGTCGCGGACCGGGTTGATCGCGTAGCCCGTCGGGCCGCCGAGCGAGAGACCGATCCCGACGACCACCAGGGCGGTGACCAGCGCGCCGAGCGTGCCCAGGCCATTGCCGTCGTTGTTGAGGCCCTGGGTGAGGATCGCCAGGACGAGTACGACGGTGGCGATGATCTCGGTGACCAGGTTCTGCACGGCGTGGCGGATCTCGGGGCCGGTGGAGAAGATGCCCAGGACCGGGCCGGCCTTCGGGGCGGAGGCCTTGTCGACCATGCCCTCTTCACCCGTATGGGCGGACAGGATCTCCGGGTCGGTGAGATGTGCCCGGAACTGTCCGTAGTACGTCAGCCAGACCAGCACCGCGCCGATCATCGCGCCGAACAACTGGGAGCCGAGGTACAGCGGTACGTCGCCCCACTCGGTGCCGCCCTCGATCGCGAGTCCGATCGTGACCGCCGGATTGAGATGCGCACCGGAAACGCCGCCGGCCAGATACGCCGCGGTCAGCACGGCGAAACCCCACCCGAAGGTGATGGCCAGCCAGCCTGCGTTCTGCGCCTTGGAGCGCTTGAGAGTGACGGCGGCACAGACACCGCCGCCGAGCAGGATGAGCACGGCGGTACCTATGGTCTCGCCGATGAAGATGTCGGAGCTGGACACCCGCGACTCCTTTGTCCTTCGTCCAGGGAAGCCGAACCCCGGGTCCCTCCGGTGGTCCGCGCCCTCGTGTGAGGGCGTTTTCCGGCCCTTGGCGCTGTCACACCCTAACGCTTGTTTCCGTGTGGTGTTCGACAATGCCGACCGATGAACGGCAATGCTTCCCCCCGGTGAATCAGGCGTCAAGGGTTGTGTGGCCTATAACTCGATCGTTACCGGCGCCGTTCGGCCGCGGCGGTCAGAACCGTCCGGCGCCCAGGTCCCTGGAGACCGCCCGCGCGCAGTCGCGCACCGCGGCGATCAGCTCCGGGCGCAGCTCCCCGTCCGCGCAGACCCGCTCCACCGCGCCGGTCACGGCCACCGCGCCGACCGGCATCCGCCGCCGGTCGTGGATCGGGGCGGCCACCGCGGCCACGCCTTCCCAGGTCTCCTCCACGTCGGCCGCCCAGCCGCGCGCCCGGATCAGGTCGAGCATCGCCTCGAACTCTTCCGCGTCGGTGACGGTGTGCGGCGTGAAGGACTGCCGCTCGGCCTCCAGGGCCTCGGTGTGCGCCACCGGGTCGTACGCCGAGAGCACCTTGCCCAGGGCCGTGGAGTGCAGTGGCTGCATGGCCCCGACCTCCAGGACCTGTCGGCTGTCGTCGGGGCGGAAGACGTGGTGGACGATGAGGACGCCCTGCTGGTGCAGCACGCCGAGATGGGTGCTCTCGCCGCTGGAGCGGGCCAGGTCGTCCGTCCAGACCAGGGCGCGGGCCCGCAGCTCGTGGACGTCCAGATAGCTGTTGCCCAGGCGGAGCAGCTCGGCGCCCAGCTGATAGCGGCCGGACGCGGCGTCCTGCTCGACGAAGCCCTCGTGCTGGAGCGTACGCAGGATGCCGTGTGCGGTGCCCTTGGCCAGCCCCAGTGAAGAGGCGATGTCGGACAGCCCCAGCCGACGCTCGCCGCCTGCCAGCAGACGCAGCATCGCCGCCGCCCGCTCCAGCGACTGGATGTTCTTGGCCATCGCGCCGTACTCCTCCACCTTGGTTCGACAATGCTGAACACTATCGGTCGATGCCGACCCTCGCTCGATCGTGCGGCAAAACCGCGACACCGCTGCGAACCGGACATCCCCCCGCACAGCATGCAGTCCGCTCCGTGGGACGGAGTGACGGCCCCGGGCGCCGCCCGGCTAGGCTGGCCTGGTGCGCCTTCCACCGAAGACGCAAAGCCGACAGCCGTCGCATCCCAGGGAGTACATCCATGGCCCCGTCGCCGACCCCTTCCGCCGACAGCCGGAACCGAGCCGAAGCCCTCCGTGAGGCGCTCGCCACCCGTGTGGTGGTGGCCGACGGTGCCATGGGCACCATGCTCCAGGCACAGGACCCGAGTCTTGAGGACTTCCAGAACCTCGAAGGCTGCAACGAGATCCTGAACGTCACCCGCCCCGACATCGTGCGCTCGGTCCACGAGGCGTACTTCGCCGTCGGTGTGGACTGCGTCGAGACGAACACCTTCGGCGCCAATCTGGCGGCCCTGGGCGAGTACGACATCCCCGAGCGGGTCTTCGAGCTCTCCGAGTCCGGGGCGCGCATCGCCCGCGAGGTCGCCGACGAGTTCACCGCCTCCACCGGGCAGCAGCGCTGGGTGCTCGGCTCGATGGGTCCGGGCACGAAGCTGCCGACGCTGGGCCACGCCCCGTACACCAGGCTCCGCGACGCCTACCAGCAGAACGCCGAGGGCATGATCGCCGGCGGCGCCGACGCCCTCCTGGTCGAGACCACCCAGGACCTGCTCCAGACCAAGGCCTCCGTCATCGGCGCGCGCCGCGCCCTGGAGGCCACCGGGGCCAACCTCCCGGTGATCTGCTCCGTCACCGTCGAGACGACCGGCACCATGCTGCTCGGCTCCGAGATCGGTGCGGCGCTCACCGCCCTGGAGCCCCTCGGCATCGACCTGATCGGGCTGAACTGCGCCACCGGCCCCGCCGAGATGAGCGAGCACCTGCGCTACCTCGCCCGGCACTCCCGCATCCCGCTCTCCTGCATGCCCAACGCCGGCCTCCCCGTGCTCGGCAAGGACGGCGCGCACTACCCGCTGTCCCCGGCCGAGCTCGCCGATGCGCAGCAGACCTTCGTCCAGGAGTACGGCCTCTCGCTGGTCGGCGGCTGCTGCGGTACGACCCCGGAGCATCTGCGCCAGGTCGTCGAGCGGGTCCGCGGCGCGGCCGTCACCCCCCGCACCCCGCACCCCGAGCCGGGTGCCGCCTCCCTCTACCAGAGCGTCCCGTTCCGCCAGGACACCTCGTACCTCGCGATCGGCGAGCGCACGAACGCCAACGGATCGAAGAAGTTCCGCGAGGCCATGCTCGAAGCCCGCTGGGACGACTGCGTGGAGATGGCCCGTGACCAGATCCGCGAGGGTGCGCACATGCTCGACCTCTGCGTCGACTACGTGGGCCGCGACGGTGTGACGGACATGGAGGAGCTGGCCGGCCGTTTCGCCACCGCGTCCACCCTCCCGGTCGTGCTGGACTCGACGGAGCTGCCCGTGCTGCGGGCCGGTCTGGAGAAGCTGGGCGGCCGTGCCGTCCTGAACTCGGTCAACTACGAGGACGGCGACGGCCCCGAGTCGCGGTTCGCCAAGGTCACCGCGCTGGCCGTGGAGCACGGCGCCGCGCTGATCGCGCTGACCATCGACGAGGAGGGCCAGGCCCGCACCGTCGAGCACAAGGTCGCCGTCGCCGAGCGGCTGATCGCGGACCTCACCGGCAACTGGGGCATCCAGGAGTCGGACATCCTCATCGACACCCTGACCTTCACCATCTGCACCGGTCAGGAGGAGTCCCGCCGCGACGGTGTCGCCACGATCGAGGCGATCCGCGAACTGAAGAAGCGCCACCCCGATGTGCAGACCACACTGGGCCTGTCCAACATCTCCTTCGGCCTCAGCCCGGCCGCCCGTGTCGTGCTGAACTCCGTCTTCCTCGACGAGTGCGTCAAGGCCGGCCTCGACTCCGCGATCGTGCACGCCTCCAAGATCCTGCCGATCGCCCGCCTGGAGGAGGAGCAGGTCAAGGTCGCCCTCGACCTGATCTACGACCGCCGGGCCGAGGGCTACGACCCCCTCCAGAAGCTCATGGAGCTCTTCGAGGGCGTCAGCACCAAGTCCATGAAGGCGGGCAAGGCCGAGGAGCTCCTGGCCCTGCCGCTCGAGGAGCGCCTCCAGCGCCGCATCATCGACGGTGAGAAGAACGGCCTGGAGAGCGACCTCGACGAGGCGCTGCAGACCCGCCCGGCCCTCGACATCGTCAACGACACCCTCCTGGAGGGCATGAAGGTCGTCGGCGAGCTCTTCGGTTCCGGCCAGATGCAGCTGCCCTTCGTCCTCCAGTCCGCCGAGGTCATGAAGACCGCGGTGGCGTATCTCGAACCGCACATGGAGAAGTCCGACGCCGAGGGCAAGGGCACCATCGTCCTGGCCACGGTCCGCGGTGACGTCCACGACATCGGCAAGAACCTCGTCGACATCATCCTGTCCAACAACGGCTACAACGTCGTCAACCTCGGCATCAAGCAGCCCGTCTCCGCGATCCTGGAAGCCGCGGAGGAACACCGGGCCGACGTCATCGGCATGTCCGGCCTCCTGGTCAAGTCCACCGTGATCATGAAGGAGAACCTGGAGGAGCTGAACCAGCGCAAGCTGGCCGCCGACTTCCCCGTCATCCTCGGCGGCGCGGCCCTCACCCGGGCCTATGTCGAGCAGGACCTCCACGAGATCTACGAGGGCGAGGTGCGCTACGCCCGTGACGCGTTCGAGGGGCTGCGCCTGATGGACGCGCTGCTCGCGGTCAAGCGCGGGGTTCCGGGTGCGGTCCTGCCCGAGCTCAAGCAGCGCCGGGTGCCCAAGCGCGACACTGCGGTCCTGGAGGTCGACGAGCCGGAGGAGGGCGTACGCTCCGACGTCGCCGTCGACAACCCGGTCCCCGAGCCCCCCTTCTGGGGCACCCGTGTCGTCAAGGGCATCCAGCTCAAGGAGTACGCGTCCTGGCTCGACGAGGGCGCCCTCTTCAAGGGCCAGTGGGGACTGAAGCAGGCCCGCACCGGCGACGGACCGACGTACGAGGAACTGGTGGAGACCGAGGGCCGCCCGCACCTGCGCGGCTGGCTCGACAAGCTCCACACCGAGAACCTGCTGGAAGCCGCCGTGGTCTACGGCTACTTCCCGTGCGTGTCCAAGGGCGACGACCTGATCCTGCTCCACGAGGACGGCTCCGAGCGGACCCGATTCACCTTCCCGCGCCAGCGCCGCGGCCGCCGACTCTGCCTCGCGGACTTCTTCCGTCCCGAGGAGTCCGGCGAGAAGGACGTGATCGGTCTCCAGGTCGTCACCGTCGGCTCGAAGATCGGCAGCGAGACCGCGAAGCTCTTCGAGGCCAACTCCTACCGCGACTACCTGGAGCTGCACGGTCTGTCCGTACAGCTGGCCGAGGCCCTCGCCGAGTACTGGCACGCCCGGGTCCGCTCGGAGCTGGGATTCGGCGGCGAGGACCCGACCGATGTCGAGGACATGTTCGCGCTGAAGTACCGGGGAGCGCGTTTCTCCCTCGGCTATGGCGCCTGCCCCGATCTGGAGGACCGGGCGAAGATCGCCGATCTGCTCCGGCCGGAGCGGATCGGGGTGCATCTCTCGGAGGAATTCCAGCTGCATCCGGAGCAGTCCACCGACGCGATCGTCATCCACCACCCGGAGGCGAAGTACTTCAACGCGCGGTAAGACGCCGTTCGACGCGCGGTAGCAGGACACGTCGTAGACTTGTCGGTCCAGTGCAGGCCGGTCGCCCCTTCCCCACGGGAAATGGCGGCCGGCCTTCTCGTCCCTTACGGAAGGTGTGGCGGATGACCAGCACGGTCCCCGTGTCCTTGACCCGCACGGCCGAAGGTGCCGCGCTCCAGGCTGTCCTCCTCGACATGGACGGCACCCTCGTCGACACCGAGGGCTTCTGGTGGGACGCGGAGGTGGAGGTCTTCGCCGAACTCGGTCACCGGCTCGACGAGGCATGGCGGGACGTGGTGGTCGGTGGGCCGATGACCCGCAGCGCGGGCTACCTCATGGACGTCACCGGCGCGGATGTCACCCTCGACGAACTCACCGTGCTGCTCAACGACCGCTTCGAGAAGCGCATCGGCCGAGGTGTGCCGCTGATGCCGGGCGCGGAACAGCTGCTGGCCGAGCTGGCCAGGCACGAGATCCCCACAGCCCTGGTCTCCGCCTCGCACCGGCGGATCATCGACCGGGTGCTGGACTCGGTGGGCCGTCACCACTTCGCCCTCACCGTCGCCGGCGACGAGGTCACCCGTACGAAGCCGCACCCGGAGCCCTATCTCACCGCCGCCTCCGGCTTCGGCGCGGATCCCGAGTGCTGCGCGGTGATCGAGGACACCGCGACCGGTGTCGCGGCCGCGGAGGCGGCGGGCTGCCGGGTGGTCGCCGTACCGTCCGTCGCCCCCATCGCCCCCGCGTCCGGCAGGGTGGTCGTGCGTTCCCTCGAGGAAGTCGATCTCGCTTTTCTCCGGCGCCTGGTCACGGGAATGCGTTGATTCGCGCACCGAGCGTGCTTCTGTGAATAACGTGCTTCTGTGAATAAACGGAAAAGCTCCCGGTGGTGGATGGTGCGTTTTCTGTCGAGTGCAGGTGTGGGCGAGTCCGGTGAGCAGTAAAGGAGTCGGGTGAGCAGTAAAGGATTCGAGCAGTCCGGCGCGTGAGCTTGCTCACCCGAATGCGCTTCGGATGCACTTCGGGTCACTTTCAAGATCGCCCGACATGTCTGTTTTGAGGGGGGTGAAGTGCCCCGGTTCATGCGGATATCGGCGAAACCTTTTCGATGCGGGGAAATGGCTCGCCGGTAATTCCCATCACCATCCGTTTACGCGCCGGTACTTCTCCGGCCCGTCATTGCCGACAGCGCCTACTAATGTCGTTTTCTCCATGCCCGGGTGAGGGAGAGCGTCCAAGATGAACCGCAAGACTCTGGTGCTGCCGGCCGTCGTCGGCCTGCTCGCACCCGTACTCGCCGCCTGCGGCGCACCGGGCGACGGGGGCGATGACAAGGCCACCATCGTTGTCGGCACCACGGACCGGTTCATCGCCTCGAAGGACAATCCCGCGCCGCTCGATCCCGCCATCGGTTATGAAGCCGGTGTGTGGAACGTGCTCCGGCAGACCCTGCAGACCCTGGTGCATGTGCCGCGCGGTGGCGGCGAGCCGGTGCCCGAGGCCGCGGAGAGCTGCACCTTCACGGACACGCAGAACGAGAGCTACCGCTGCAGGCTGCGCAGCGGTCTGAAGTTCGCCGACGGCACGGCCATGACCGCCGACGACGTGAAGTACTCCATCGACCGCGTCATCCGCATCGATGCCCCCAACGGGCCCGTCGCCCTGCTCGACAACATCGACACGGTAGAGACGAAGGGTGAGCGGGAGGTCATCTTCCACCTGCGCGCGCCGGACGCCACGTTCCCGTACAAGCTCGCCACCCCGGTCGCCGGGATCGTGCCGCGGAGCCATTACTCGGCACAGTCCGCGCGTACCGGATTCCAGGTGGACGGCTCCGGCCCTTACACCATGAAGCCGGTGGTCGAGCACAACCAGGTCGTCAAGGTGCTCTTCACCAGGAACCCTCACTACAAGGGAGATCTGACGGTACGGAACGAGAGGGTCGAGCTGGACGTCTTCCCCGACCCGGCGGCCATGGGCAAGGCCCTCGACAACGAGAAGATCGACATGATGACCCGCACCATGTCGCCCGAGCAGTCCCAGCAGATGCTCGAACACCCCAGGGACGGTATCGAGCTCACCGAGGTGCCCGGCCTCGCCATCCACTTCCTGGGCTTCAACACCGACCATCCGGCCGTCAAGAACAAGGCCGTCCGCCAGGCCATGGCCCAGGTCGTCGACCGCGGTGAAATCGCGAGCAGGGTGTACGGCACCACGGCCGAGCCGCTGTACTCGCTGATCCCGTCCGGAATCACCGCGCACGCCAACTCGTTCTACAACAAGTACGGCGAACCCAGCGCCGAGAAGGCTGCGGCGATCCTGGACACGGCGGGCGTCGAAACCCCGGTGAAGCTCACGCTCCACTACCCGACCGACCGTGTCGGCGCCGGCACCGCCGCCGAGTTCGGAACCCTGAAGAAGCAGTTGAACGACACCGGGCTGTTCGACGTCACCGTCCAGGGAACCCCCTGGGCGAAGTACCGCCCGGCACAACTGCGCGGCGACTACGCCGTCTACGGCATGGGCTGGTTCCCCGACTTCCCGGACCCCGACAACTTCATGGCGCCGTTCCTCGACCGGAACAACTTCCTCAACTCGCCCTACAAGTCGACCCTGGCGCAGAAGACGCTCATCCCGCAGTCCCGCCGCGAGGCCGATCGCAGTGCCGCGGCGGGGACCTTCCAGCAGCTCCAGGACATCGTCGCCGAGGACGTGCCGGTACTGCCGATCTGGCAGGGCAAGCAGTACGCCGCCTCGCGCGAGGACCTCACCGGCGTCGAATGGGCGGTCAACTCGTCCGCCGATCTCCAGCTGTGGGAGCTGGCGAAGGAGGCCCGCTGAGCCCGGACGGCGCCCCGGCCGGGGCGGGAGACCCCGCCCGGACCCGGACCCGGGCCCGGGGCACTACTGGGCGCCGGGGCGCACCAGACCGCTTTCGTACGCGTACACGGCGGCCTGCACGCGGTCGCGCAGCCCGAGCTTGGTCAGCACATGGCCGACATGCGTCTTGACTGTCGTCTCGCTGACGAACAGATCCGCAGCGATCTCCGCGTTCGACAGACCGCGCGCCACCAGCTTCAGTACCTCGACCTCGCGGTCGGTCAGCGTGTGCAGGGTGTCGGGCACCGGCTCCTCGCCGGACGGCAGATGGTCCGCGTACTTGTCGAGAAGCCTGCGGGTGATGCTCGGCGCGAGCATCGCCTCGCCCGCCGCGACCACCCGGATGGCCTGCACCAGCTCATTGGCCGGAGCGTCCTTCAGCAGAAAGCCGCTGGCACCGGCGCGCAGGGCCTCCACCACGTACTCGTCGAGATCGAAAGTGGTCAGCACCAGCACCTTCGCCGGGCCGTCGCGGCCCGGCCCGGTGATCTGGCGCGTCGCCTCGACGCCGTCCATCCGTGGCATGCGGATGTCCATCAGCACCACATCGGGCTGCAGCGCCCGCACCTGGTCGAGAGCCTGGAGACCGTCACCGGCCTCGCCCACCACCGCCAGATCGCCCTCCGCCTCCAGAATCATCCGGAAGCCGGTGCGCAGCAGCGGTTGGTCGTCGACCAGTAGGACGCGGATAGCCACAGGGTCTCCTTCAGGGTCCTTCGAGGGCCACAGGCCGGCCGGCCTCAGCGCGGACCGGATTCATTCTGCCCTGCACATCCTGCCCCTGCTCCGCCGGGCGGACCGTCAACGGATAGACCGGGGGAGTACCGCCGAATTCGGGACAGACCGACTGGTGGTCGCACCAGCCGCAGAGCTTCGTCGGCCGGGGCCGCCACTCACCCGTCTCCGTGGCCAGCCGGATCGCGTCCCACAGCGCCAGCAGCTTGCGCTCCACCCGCTCCAGGTCGGCCACCACCGGGTCGTACGTCAAGATGTCCCCACTGCCGAGGTAGACCAGCTGGAGCCGCCGCGGCACCACACCCTTCAGCCGCCAGATCACCAGGGCGTAGAACTTCATCTGGAAGAGCGCGCCTCCCGCGTACTCCGGGCGCGGCGCCTTTCCCGTCTTGTAGTCGACGATCCGGACCTCGCCCGTCGGTGCCACGTCGATCCGGTCGATCACCCCGCGCAGCCGCAGCCCCGACTCCAGTTCCGTCTCGACGAAGAGCTCCCGTTCGGCGGGCTCCAGACGCGTCGGATCCTCCAGCGAGAACCACCGCTCCACCAAACTCTCCGCCTCCGAGAGCCAGCGCGAGAGCCGCTCGCCCCCGGCATCCTCGGCGAACAGCTCCGACAGCTCCGGCTTCGACTCCAGCAGCCGGTCCCACTGGGCGGGGACCAGGGCCGTGGCCCGTCCCGCCGTGCGTTCCACCGCGGGGTTGTCGAAGAGCCGCTCCAGCACCGCATGCACCAGCGTGCCCCGGGTAGCCGCCTCACTGGGCTTCTCCGGCAGTCTGTCGATGACCCGGAAGCGGTACAGCAGCGGGCACTGCATGAAATCGCTCGCCCGCGACGGCGACAGGGACGATGGCGGCTGAGGGGGCCGCGGCACGGTGGTCATGTCGAAGACCCTATGGCCCGCCACTGACAGCGGGCGGCATACCATCGACCACACAGCCTCGAACACTGCATGATCGTGCCGTAGGGCACCGACCGGAGGGACCCCGTGGACGAGAGCGGCGACAGCGGGCAGCCGCAGCCCGGCGCAGGGGGCAAGACCCCTGGCACCGGCCCCGGCGAGGGCGAACCGCAGCGCCCCGAAGAGCCCGGAGGCGGCCTCCTCATGGGCCGTCCCTTCGGCGTGCCGGTGTACGTCGCGCCCAGCTGGTTCCTGGTGGCCGCGCTGATCACCTGGGTCTTCGGCGGGCAGCTCGACCGGGTGCTGCCCGAGCTCGGCACGGCGCGCTATCTGGTCTCCCTCTTCTTCGCGATCGCCTTCTACGCCTCCGTGCTCGTCCACGAGCTCGCCCACACCGTCGTGGCGCTGCGCTACAAGCTGCCGGTGCGCCGCATCCAACTCCAGTTCTTCGGCGGCGTCTCCGAGATCGAGAAGGAGTCCGAGACCCCGGGCCGCGAATTCCTGCTCGCCTTCGTCGGACCGCTGCTCTCCCTGGTGCTCGCGGGCGTGTTCTACGGCGGGATGAAGCTCGTCGCCCCCGGCACCGTCCCCGGTGTCCTGCTCGCCGGGCTGATGATCTCCAACCTCCTGGTGGCCGCCTTCAACCTGCTCCCCGGCCTCCCGCTGGACGGCGGGCGGATGCTCCGCGCCGTCGTGTGGAAGATCACCGGCCGCCCGATGAGCGGCACCGTCGCCGCCGCGTGGGTCGGCCGCGCCCTCGCCGTCGTCACCCTGATCGGCCTGCCGCTGCTCACCCGCACCGGGGCCCTGGGCAACGACCCGGCCGAGCTCAGCGGCACGGACACGATCACGGACGCGCTGCTCGCCGCCATCCTCGCCGCGATCATCTGGACCGGAGCGGGCAACAGCTTGCGCATGGCCCGCCTGCGCGAACATCTCCCCGAGCTGCGCGCCCGTACCCTCACCCGGCGCGCCGTCCCGGTCGAGTCCGCCACCCCGCTCTCCGAGGCTTTGCGCCGGGCCAACGAGGCGGGCGCCCGCGCCCTCGTCGTCGTCGACGGACGAGGCGAGCCCAAGGGCATCGTCCGGGAGACGGCCATCGCCGGCGTGCCGGAACACCGCCGCCCCTGGGTGGCTGTCAGCGGCCTCGCCCAGGACCTCACCGAAGGCATGAAGGTCTCCGCCGAGCTGTCCGGCGAGGCACTCCTGGACCGGCTCAAGGCCAGCCCGGCCACCGAGTATCTCGTCCTGGAGGAGACCGGCGAGATCTACGGCGTCCTCTCCACCGCCGACGTCGAACGCGCGTTCGTTGCGGCCCTGGCCAGGCCGGCCGCCTGACCACCGGGGTCCGCCCCGGGCTCGCGGTCGGAGCCCCGGGAATCACCGGTACGCTGGTCACATGTCTGAACCGACCGGTGCCGCCCGCCGACGCGGGCCCTTCAAGGTCGGGGACCAGGTCCAGCTCACCGATCCCAAGGGACGCCACTACACCTTCACGCTCGAAGCCGGAAAGAACTTCCACACCCACAAGGGTTCTTTCCCGCACGACGAGCTGATCGGTGCTCCCGAGGGCAGTGTTGTCCGGACCACGGGAAACGTCGCCTATCTCGCGCTGCGCCCGCTGCTCCCCGACTACGTCCTGTCCATGCCCCGCGGCGCCGCCGTGGTCTACCCCAAGGACGCGGGGCAGATCCTGGCCTTCGCCGACATCTTCCCCGGCGCCCGCGTCGTGGAGGCCGGCGTCGGCTCCGGCTCGCTCTCCACCTTCCTGCTGCGCGCCATCGGCGACCAGGGCATGCTGCACTCCTACGAGCGCCGCGAGGACTTCGCCGAGATCGCCCAGCAGAACGTGGAGCGCTACTTCGGCGAACCGCACCCTGCCTGGCAGCTCACCGTCGGCGACCTCCAGGACAACCTCTCGGACACCGACGTCGACCGCGTCATCCTGGACATGCTCGCCCCCTGGGAGTGCCTGGAGGCCGTCTCCAAGGCCCTGGTGCCCGGCGGCATCCTCTGCGCGTACGTCGCCACCACCACCCAGCTCGCCCGGACCGTCGAGTCCATCCGCGAGATCGGCTGCTTCGCCGAGCCGCAGCCCTGGGAATCGATGATCCGCAACTGGCACGTCGAGGGCCTGGCCGTCCGTCCGGACCACCGCATGATCGGCCACACCGGCTTCCTCGTCACCGCCCGCCGCCTGGCCGACGGTGTGGAACCCCCGCTCCGCCGCCGCCGCCCCGCCAAGGGCGCCTACGGCGAGGACTACGACGGTCCCGGCAGCCAGAGCGGCTCCTCACGCGGCTGACGCGCGCAACGCACCGGCGCCGTCGTGGAGTTCCCGGACCGGCCCGGGAACTCCACGACGGCGCCCTTTCGTTGCGGGTACGGGGACACCGTCCCCACGGGCCCGGCAATCGGTGCCCACCCCACCGTTCCGCTGTTCTGTGAGGTGTGGCACGATGCTGGCCACCCCGCGCCACCGCAGCGGTCCCACCGGCGGCGCCGCCCGTCCCGGCATCCTTGACCACAGGAACCACAGGAGACATCCCGCGTGCAGACCTCCGAGCTCCCGGACCTCGCGCACACCGACACCAAGCCGCTGCACTGGCTCGCCACCGCGACCGCCATGGCCGTCGTCGTCGCAGCCGCCGGCCTGCTCCAGCCGGACCCCACGGCCTCGGCCTCCACTTCCCACCGCACCGAGTCGCGGCCCGGCACCACGGCTGTCACCGCCCCGGATCCGGCACGGGCGGACTTCCCCCTGGAATGCGGGGGACTGGAGCACACCGTGGCCCAGCAGGCCACCGGCGACCTGGACGGCGACGACCGCCCCGAAACCGTCGCGGTGGTCCACTGCGCGGCCGGCTCGGGCACCCCGCCCAGCGGCGTATACGTCCTCACGCGCGGCAGCGGGGCCGCACCACGGGTCGTGGCGACCCTGGTGGACCCCGCTCAGCAGATGAGCATCGGCGATTTCGCGGTGCGTGACGGAATCATCTCGGCCACTCTGCTCGGCTACTCCTCGGACGCAGTGGCGCGCTGCTGCCCCGACCAGCAGGAGCGGGTCACCTGGCAGTGGAAGGGCGGCGCATTCGTCCGTGCCACCCGGGCCGCCCCGAGCAGCGTCTGACCGGTCACCGGGCGTGAGCGAAGAGGCCCGGTGACCGCGGGATCAAGCGGCCTCGGGCCCGTACACCTCGACGCTGTCCGAAACGCGACGTACGTGGATACAGTCGCCCGGGCACTCCTTGGCCGAATCGACGACGTCCTGGAGCAGGGGCAGCGGAACGGGCGTGGTCGCGCCCTTGTCCTGCAGCAATTCGTCGTCCGCGCTCTTCACGTACGCCAGACCGTCGATGTCCAGCTCGAAGACCTCGGGCGCGTACTGGACGCAGATGCCGTCTCCCGTGCAGAGGTCCTGGTCGATCCAGACCTCCAGCTCCTGTGCGTCGCCACCGTTGGGAGCGTCCTGCTGCACGGTCATTTCTCCTGCCGTTTCCTGCGTATCCGAACCAAAAGAAGCCAGCCCTGACGGGTGTTGAACGGTTCGACGATACAACCGGCCGCTTTCCGATGTTGAAGGGTGGGTATTCCCCTGTCACGAGGGGGAACGCAAGGGTGAAGATCGGACACGCCCCGCAGTCTTTGTGATCTAGGGGTTTCAATCATCACCCACCCAGGTAGGGTCAGGAAGCGTCCAGCTCCCCTTGGAGGAGGTGAGGACCGTGGCAGCCCACGACGACGACATCAACCGCGGCATCCGGCCCGGGCGGGGGTCCGAAGACCCAGCCGGCCAGGTCGCCTATCTCGAGCAGGAAATCGCCGTCCTGCGACGTAAGCTCGCCGACTCTCCGCGCCATACGAGGATTCTCGAAGAGCGGATCGTCGAGTTGCAGACCAACCTGGCAGGCGTGTCCGCACAGAATGAGCGGCTCGCCAACACATTGCGCGAGGCCCGCGACCAGATCGTGGCCCTCAAGGAAGAAGTCGACCGGCTCGCACAGCCGCCGGCCGGTTTCGGTGTGTTTCTGCAGGGCAATGGGGACGGCACCTGCGACATCTTCACCGGGGGCCGGAAGCTCCGGGTGAACGTCAGCCCCAGTGTCGAGCTCGACGACCTCCGGCGCGGCCAGGAAGTCATGCTCAACGAAGCTCTCAACGTGGTTGACGCCATGGAATTCGAGCGGGCCGGGGACATCGTCACCCTCAAGGAGATCCTTGAGGACGGCGAGCGGGCCCTGGTCATCGGGCACACCGACGAGGAACGGGTGGTGCGGCTCGCCGAGCCGCTGCTGAACGCCTCCATCCGCCCCGGCGACGCCCTCCTGCTCGAACCCAGGTCCGGCTATGTCTACGAAGTAGTGCCCAAGAGCGAGGTCGAGGAGCTCGTCCTCGAAGAGGTACCGGACATCGACTACGACAAGATCGGCGGCCTGGGCGATCAGATCGAGCTGATCCGGGACGCGGTCGAGCTCCCCTACCTCCACCCCGACCTCTTCAAGGAACACGAACTGCGTCCGCCGAAGGGCATCCTGCTCTACGGTCCGCCCGGCTGCGGCAAGACACTTATCGCCAAGGCCGTCGCCAACTCCCTTGCCAAGAAGGTCGCCGAGGTCACCGGCCAGCCGGCGGGCAAGAGCTACTTCCTCAACATCAAGGGTCCGGAGCTCCTCAACAAGTACGTCGGCGAGACCGAGCGGCACATCCGCCTGGTCTTCCAGCGTGCCCGCGAGAAGGCGAGCGAGGGCACCCCCGTCATCGTCTTCTTCGACGAGATGGAGTCCCTCTTCCGCACCCGGGGATCCGGCGTCAGCTCGGACGTGGAGAACACCATCGTCCCCCAGCTGCTCGCCGAGATCGACGGCGTCGAGGGCCTGGAGAACGTCATCGTCATCGGCGCCTCCAACCGCGAGGACATGATCGACCCCGCGATCCTGCGCCCCGGCCGTCTCGATGTGAAGATCAAGATCGAGCGCCCGGACGCGGAGGCCGCGAAGGACATCTTCGCGAAGTACCTCACGCCGTCGCTGCCGCTGCACGCGGACGACCTCGCGGAGCACACCGGTTCCAAGGAAACCGCGGCACACGCCATGATCCAGTCCGTCGTCGAGCGGATGTACACCGAGTCCGAGGAGAACCGCTTCCTCGAAGTCACGTACGCCAACGGTGACAAGGAAGTCCTGTACTTCAAGGACTTCAACTCCGGCGCGATGATCCAGAACATCGTCGACCGGGCCAAGAAGATGGCCATCAAGGCATTCCTCGACCAGGGCCAGAAGGGCCTTCGCGTCTCCCACCTCCTCCAGGCATGCGTGGACGAGTTCAAGGAGAATGAGGACCTGCCGAACACCACCAACCCGGACGACTGGGCCAGGATCTCCGGCAAGAAGGGCGAGCGGATCGTCTTCATCCGTACGCTCGTCACAGGAAAGCAGGGCGCGGACACCGGGCGCTCCATCGACACGGTGGCGAACACCGGGCAGTACCTGTAGAACACGGACAGGCTGCGGATGCCCGGCCGGGCATCCGCAGCCGGTTGCTTTCGGTCCAGCTCACGCGACACCGCAGCAATGACGTAATTGATCTCCCCACCAGCACAGAGGCGCTCTAGGCTCTTGCGTACCGCCCGGTCGCGCAGTGCGTGGACGGGCAGCGCACGCGCACCGACAAGCAGCGGTACTTGAGCGCCGCCCCTCAAGGGAGCGCCGCCGGGCAAGGAGGGCCGCATGACCGTACGGCGAGTAATGGGCATCGAGACGGAGTACGGGATCTCCGTCCCCGGCCACCCCAACGCCAATGCCATGCTCACCTCGTCCCAGATCGTCAACGCCTACGCCGCGGCGATGCACCGGGCGCGCCGCGCCCGCTGGGACTTCGAGGAGGAGAACCCGCTGCGGGACGCGCGAGGTTTCGACCTCGCCCGCGAGACCGCGGACTCCAGCCAGCTCACCGACGAGGACATCGGCCTCGCCAATGTCATCCTCACCAATGGGGCCCGCCTCTACGTCGACCACGCACACCCGGAGTACAGCTCCCCGGAGGTCACCAATCCGCGGGACGCGGTCCTCTGGGACAAGGCCGGCGAACGCATCATGGCCGAGGCCGCCGAGCGCGCGGCCCAGCTTCCCGGCGCCCAGCCGATCCATCTCTACAAGAACAACACCGACAACAAGGGCGCCTCGTACGGCACGCACGAGAACTACCTGATGAAGCGGGACACCCCGTTCTCCGACATCGTGCGCCATCTGACCCCGTTCTTCGTCTCCCGCCAGGTGGTCACCGGCGCGGGGCGCGTGGGAATCGGCCAGGACGGCCACGAGCACGGCTTCCAGATCAGTCAGCGCGCCGACTACTTCGAGGTCGAGGTCGGGCTGGAAACCACGCTCAAGCGTCCCATCATCAACACCCGCGACGAACCGCACTCCGACGCCGAGAAGTACCGCCGGCTCCATGTGATCATCGGGGACGCGAACCTCTCGGAGGTCTCCACCTATCTCAAGCTGGGCACCACCGCCCTGGTCCTCTCCATGATCGAGGACGGCTTCATCAACGTCGATCTCGCGGTCGACCAGCCGGTGCGCACCCTGCACAACGTCTCCCACGACCCGACCCTGAAGCACCTCGTCACGCTGCGCAGCGGCCGCACCCTCACCGCCGTACAACTGCAGATGGAGTACTTCGAGCTGGGCCGCAAGTATGTCGAGGAGCGGTACGGGGCCGATGCCGACGAGCAGACCAAGGATGTCCTGATCCGCTGGGAGGACACCCTCAACCGGCTGGAGAACGATCCGATGAGCCTGTCCGGCGAGCTCGACTGGATCGCCAAGCGGGAGCTCATGGAGGGCTACCGCCGCCGGGACAGCCTCGACTGGGACGCGGCACGCCTGCACCTGGTGGATCTCCAGTACGCCGACGTGCGGGCCGAGAAGGGCCTGTACAACCGCCTGGCGGCCCGCGGGAAGATGAAGCGGCTCCTGGACGAGAGCGAGGTCGAGCGGGCCCGTACGGGGCCTCCGGAGGACACCAGGGCCTACTTCCGCGGTCGCTGCCTGGAGCAGTACGCCGACGACGTGGCGGCGGCCTCGTGGGACTCGGTCATCTTCGACCTGCCGGGTCATGACTCTCTGCAACGGGTACCCACCCTGGAACCGCTGCGCGGCACCCGCAGCCACGTCAAGGAGCTCCTGGACCGCTGCCGCACGGCCGAGGAGCTGGTCCAGGTCCTGTCGGGCGGCTGAAAGGGCGGGGATCGGGGAATCATCGGGATGTCCCCCGGACGTTGAGGGAAGTACCGGGCCGATGTCGGAGCCCGTGGGTAGGGTCTGATCAAGTGCTTCGAACCGAGCGGGGTGAGCTAGATGGCGACCAAGGACACCGGCGGCGGACAGCAGAAGGCGACGCGTTCCACCGAGGAGGTCGAGGAGCAGGCGCAGGACGCCCAGGTCTCCGAGGACCTCAAGGACCGCCAGGAGAAGCTGAGCGACGACGTCGACTCGGTTCTGGACGAGATCGATGACGTGCTGGAAGAGAACGCGGAGGACTTCGTGCGCTCCTTCGTTCAAAAGGGTGGACAATAGTTCACACATCTGAACCCGGGGGAGTGGAGAGCGTTGCGCGCGGTACGGGCCGACCGGCCCGTACCGCGCGGGCGCAAGCGGCACCGCGAGCCGTGCGGCTGCCCCCGCCGTTCGTGTGGATCACCGCCGCGGGACGGGTAGGGTCCGTGGCGTAACCGCATCAACTGCAATTCGGCCATCGGCAAGTTGGGAGACGATCCTGACGCCTAGCTCAGGGCCGTCGCTTACCTGGAGGGAAACGCGTGGAAGCCAACACTCGTAGCACCGGGCGTCTACCAGCTGCCTTCCTGACGCCGGGATCCTCTTCGTTCATGGATTTCCTGTCCGACCAGTCGCCCGGGATGCTCCCGGGCAACCGGAACCTGCCGCCGCTCCAGGGGGCCGTCGAGGCACCGCACGGGACGACCATCGTCGCGGCGACCTTCGACGGCGGCGTGGTGCTGGCCGGTGACCGGCGCGCGACCATGGGCAATGTGATCGCGCAGCGAGACATCGAGAAGGTCTTCCCGGCCGACGAGTACTCGGCGGTGGGCATCGCCGGCACGGCCGGGCTGGCCGTGGAGATGGTCAAGCTCTTCCAGCTGGAGCTGGAGCACTTCGAGAAGGTCGAGGGAGCACAGCTCTCCCTGGAGGGCAAGGCGAACCGGCTCTCCACGATGATCCGCAGCAATCTGGCCATGGCCATGCAGGGCCTTGCCGTCGTGCCGCTCTTCGCAGGCTTCGACATCGACCGTGAGAAGGGCCGCATCTTCTCGTACGACGTCACCGGCGGCCGTTCCGAGGAGCAGGGCTACGCGGCCACCGGCTCCGGGTCGGTCTTCGCCCGCAGCTCGATGAAGAAGCTCTACCGCCAGGACCTGACGGAGCAGGAGGCGCTCACCCTGGTCGTACAGGCGCTGTACGACGCCGCGGACGACGATTCGGCAACCGGCGGTCCGGATGTGGCCCGGCGGATCTACCCGATCGTCACCGTCATCACCGACGAGGGCTTCCGGAGGCTGGAGGAGGCGGAATCCTCCGAGATCGCCCGCTCCATCCTGGAACAGCGTCTGGAGCAGCCCGACGGCCCGCGCGCCGCGCTGCTCTGACCGCGGTTCCGCTGCTTCTTCGATGCTCTTGTCACTGACAGAAAGGGACGGATAACCGGTGTCGACGCCGTTCTATGTCTCACCCCAGCAGGCCATGGCCGACCGGGCGGAATACGCCCGGAAGGGCATTGCCCGTGGTCGCAGCCTGGTTGTGCTGCAGTATGCCGACGGCATTGTGTTCGTCGGCGAGAACCCGTCCCGTGCGCTGCACAAGTTCAGCGAGATCTACGACCGGATCGGCTTCGCTGCCGCCGGCAAGTACAACGAGTACGAGAATCTCCGTATCGGCGGCGTACGCTATGCCGATCTGCGTGGATACACCTACGACCGTGACGACGTGACGGCCCGTGGGCTGGCCAACGTCTACGCGCAGACGCTGGGCACCATCTTCTCCAGTGCGGCCGAGAAGCCGTACGAGGTGGAGCTGGTGGTCGCCGAGGTGGGCGTCGAGCCCGAGGGCGACCAGATCTACCGGCTGCCGCACGACGGCTCGATCGTCGACGAGCACGGATCGGTCGCGGTCGGCGGCAACGCCGAGCAGATCAGCACCTTCCTGGACCAGCGGCACCGCGACGGGATGACGCTCGCCGAGGCGCTGAAGCTGGCGGTGCAGGCGCTGTCGCGCGATCCCAACGGCAGTGAGCGGGAGATCCCCGCGGAGCGGCTGGAGGTCGCGGTCCTGGACCGTACGCGGCCGCAGCAGCGGAAGTTCAAGCGGATCGTCGGCAGGCAACTGGCGCGCCTGCTGGAGGCGGACGGTGGCTCCGCCCCGACGGACGCCCCCTCCGACACGGAAGAGGGCGAGGGCGGCGAGTCCGCCGCGACGGATGCTCCCGAGTCCACCGACTCCGGCGGGGACGTGGAGTAGCCCCCGGGACGCCCCATCGCTGTTCCAGTGCCCCGGCCCGCCGCACTCGGCGGGCCGGGGCACTGTCATGTGTGCGGGGTGCCTGCGGGCGGGGGCGCCGACGACCCTCGGGCCACCAGGTGCACGGGGAGGCTGCCGGGTTCGGCCGACCGGTCGTCCAGGACCGCCAGCAGCGCCGCCATGCCGCGCTCCCCGACCTGCTCGGCGGGCAGCTGCACGGTGGTGAGTTCCGGCTCGACGGCCGTGGCCAGGGCCAGATCGTCGAAGCCGGTGACGGACAGGTCGTCGGGCACGCGGAGGCCGAGCCTGCGGGCGGCCTTGCAGGCACCCGCGGCGAGGATGTCGTCGTCGCAGACGATGGCGGTGGGCCGGGGGCCCGGGGCGGCGAGCGCGTGCTCCGCCGCGATGCGGCCCGCGTGGACGTCGAGCGCCGCCGGTACGGTCCGTACGGAGGTGCCGGGAACGGCCCGCAGGGCGTCGTGGAGCGCCCGGCCGCGCACCGCGAAGGTCCAGGAGCCCACCGCCGAGGCCAGGTGGACGAAGCGGCGGTGGCCGAGGGTGAGCAGATGGTCTGCCACCTGCCGCATTCCGTCGGCGATGTCCAGATTGACGCGGGCAGCGACACCGGTGTCCGCCGGGTCGCTGTCGAGCATGACCAGCGGCAGGCCCGCGCCGCGCAGCTCGTCGAGCGCGCCGGCGGCCATGGACGAGGCGATCACGCCGTCCAGGGAGGCACTCGCGGAGTCGAAGGGGTCCCGGGCCGGGCCGGTGCCGTCGGGGGACGGGTAGAGGACGACGCCGAAGCCGTGTTCGGCGGCGACCGCGGCGGCGCCGGTGTAGACACGCGCGAAGAACTCGTTGGTGAGCGCGGGGACGACCAGCAGCGCGGTCCTGGTACGGCCCAGGCGCAGGTTGCGGGCGGCGAGGTTGGGGCGGTAGCCGAGCTCGTGGGCGGCGGTGCGTACGCGCTCGGCGGTGGCCTCGGAGACCCGGCCGCGCCACTTGCCGCCGAGCACGAGGGAGACGCTGGCCTGCGAGACGCCCGCGGCCCGGGCGACGTCGCGGCTGGTGGGCCGGGTCGGGACGGGCTGTGCTGCGCTGGTCACTCGGACCTCCGGGCCGGTCGGGGCAGGCGCCGTGAGGTGGACCTGCGGACTGGGCACATGGTACGTATGACCCTGACGTTATACGTAAAACCTCGGGGTCGTCGGACGCCGGGGGAGAGGGGCGACAGGACATGGCCGCGGGATATCTGGACATCCTCCGGACGCGGCATGCCGCCCGGCTGCTGGCGGGGACCCTGGTGGGGCGACTGCCCAACGGCACCGCCCCCGTCGCGATCGTGCTGTTCACCCGCTCCGAGGGCGGCAGCTACGCCCTCGCCGGAGCGCTCGCGGCCGTGTACGGGCTGGCCACCGCGGTCGGCCAGCCGCTGCTGGGCCGCGCAGTGGATCTGTACGGCCAGCCGCGCGTCCAGCTCCCGGCCGCGGTGGTTTCGGCGCTCGGCATGGCTCTGCTGGCCCTGGCGGGCCTGGGGTCGCTGCCGCTGGCCTACGCGGCGGTGGCGGTGGCCGGCGTCTTCACGCCGCCGCTGGAGGGTGGCCTGCGGGCCCTGTGGCCGAGTGTTCTGGGCGGTGAGGACCGGGTGCACCGAGCGTACGCCCTGGACGCCGTCGCCCAGGAGGTCATGTTCACCGTTGGCCCGCTGCTGGTGACGGTGCTGGTCTCGCTCTGGTCACCCGCCGCGGCCCTGCTGGTCATCAATGCGACGGGGGTCCTGGGGGCGCTCTCCGTCGTCCTGTCCGAGCCCTCCCGGGCCTGGCGCTCCGCACCCCGCGAGGCGCACTGGCTGGGCGCGCTGCGCTCGCCGGGGCTGCTGGCGCTGCTCGGATCGTTCTTCTTCGTCGGACTCGCGCTCGGCTCGATCACGGTGGCCGGTGTGGCGTATGCCGACGACCACGGCCGGGAGTCGGTGTACGGCTGGCTGATGGCCGCGCTCGGGCTGGGTGCGCTGATCGGCGGCGTGGTCTACGGGGCACGGCAGTGGGCCGGGGCGCCGGAGCGCCGGCTGCGGGTCATCGTGGCGCTGCTGGCACTGGGCTATCTGCCGCTGATGCTGACCCCCGGAGTGGTCGCCATGACCGCACTGGCGGCAGTGGCCGGAGTTTTTCTGGCCCCCGCCATCGCATGCTCCTTCATCGTGGTCGACCGGCATGCCCCGCGGGGTACTGTGACCGAGGCGTTCTCCTGGCTGGTGACCACCTTCGGGGTCGGCGCGGCGGCGGGAACGGCCGTGGCGGGCCCGGCCATCGAGCTGGGAGGCACCTCATGGGGCTTCGCCGTGGCGGCCGCCGGTGGGGTGGCGGCACTGCTCGTCCTGCTGGCGACGGGAAGGGTGCTGGCAGTTCCCGGGCGTACGGCCGTTGCCGTGCGGGGATCGGAAAATGATCGAAACGGTGCTGTCGAACCCGGTTTCAGCTCAGGCCATCAGGCGTAATGTTCAGTCATGGACCGCCGCATTTTCGGGCTGGAGAACGAGTACGGCGTCACGTGCACGTTCAGGGGACAGCGCCGACTGTCCCCTGATGAAGTGGCGCGCTACCTCTTCCGCCGTGTTGTGTCATGGGGCCGCAGCAGCAATGTCTTTCTGCGGAACGGCGCCCGCCTCTACCTTGACGTGGGATCGCATCCGGAATATGCAACCCCCGAATGCGACAACCTGACCGAACTGGTCACCCACGACAAGGCCGGCGAGCGCATTCTCGAAGGCCTGCTCGTCGACGCCGAACGCCGCCTGCACGAGGAGGGAATCGCGGGCGACGTCTATCTCTTCAAGAACAACACCGACTCGGCGGGAAACTCCTACGGATGTCACGAGAACTATCTCGTGGCCCGGCACGGAGAATTCTCCCGGCTCGCGGACATCCTCATTCCCTTCCTCGTCACGAGGCAACTGATCTGCGGCGCGGGCAAAGTGCTGCAGACCCCCCGGGGCGCGGTCTACTGCGTCAGCCAGCGTGCCGAACACATCTGGGAGGGCGTCAGTTCCGCGACCACGCGTTCCCGCCCGATCATCAATACGCGTGACGAACCGCACGCGGACGCGGAGCGGTACCGCCGCCTCCACGTCATCGTCGGTGACTCCAACATGTCCGAGACGACCATGCTGCTCAAGGTCGGCGCGACCGACCTGGTGCTCCGCATGATCGAAGCGGGCACGGTGATGCGGGATCTGACGCTGGAGAACCCCATCCGGGCGATCCGGGAGGTCAGCCACGACACCACGGGGCAGCGCAAGGTGCGCCTGGCCAGTGGCCGTGAGGCGTCCGCCATCGAGGTGCAGCGCGAGTACTACGAGAAGGCCGTCGACTTCGTCGACCGCCGTGGCATCCGCACCGGAACCGTCGCCCGGGTCCTGGAGCTCTGGGGCCGCACGCTCGACGCGGTCGAGGCCCAGGACCTCGACCGGATCGAAACCGAGATCGACTGGGTGATGAAGCACAAGCTCATCGAGCGGTACCGGGCCAAACACAACATGACCATGTCGCATCCGCGGGTCGCCCAGATAGACCTCGCTTACCACGACATCCACCGCCGTCGCGGCCTGTACTACCTGCTGGAGCGCAAGGGGCAGGCCGCCCGTGTCTGCAATGACCTGAAGATCTTCGAGGGCAAGTCCGTGCCCCCGCAGACGACCAGGGCACGGCTGCGCGGCGACTTCATCCGCAGGGCGCAGGAGCAGCGGCGGGACTTCACCGTCGACTGGGTCCACCTCAAGCTCAACGACCAGGCGCAGCGCACCGTGTTGTGCAAAGACCCGTTCCGTTCGGTCGACGACCGTGTGGAGAAATTGATCGCGGGTATGTGAGCCGGCGCAGGACGATCCCGGCCACCGACGCGACGCGGGCCCCGTACGTTCCTCGTACGGGGCCCCGCGTACGCCCTAGAGTGTCGGGGACTCAACCAACTGTGCCGTCTGAGATCTGAGGAACAAGTGCGCCGACTTGCCGGCCTTCTCGTCGTCCCCCTGTTGCTGCTGACAGCGGGGTGCGGCGAAGAGAAGGGCTCCGATTCTGATTCCGTTTCCGCTTCCGCCGCGTCGAAGGACGGGTTCCCCGCGATCACCGCAGGCGCGAAATTCGGTGAGAAGCCGACCCTGGCCAAGGGCACGGGGAACCCGCCCAAGGAACTGAAGACCAGAGTCGTCAGCCAGGGAGACGGCGCCACGCTCAAGAACGGCGACGCGATCCAGGTCAACTACCTCGGTCAGTCCTGGGACTCGGACAAGCCCTTCGACAACAGCTTCGACCGCAAGCAGCCGTTCGATCTGACCCTCGGCGCCGGCATGGTCATCCAGGGCTGGGACAAGGGCCTCGTCGGCCAGAAGGTCGGCAGCAGGGTCCAGCTGGTCATTCCGCCGGACCTCGGCTACGGCGCCCAGGGCCAGGGCGACATCAAGCCCAACGCCACGCTCGTCTTCGTCGTCGACGTCCTGAAGGCGACGCAGATCCCGGCCTCCGCCAAGGGCACCGAGGTCGCCCAGGACGACATCGACCTGCCGAAGGTCGGCACCAACACGGACGGCAAGGCCCCCAAGGTCACCATCCCGACCAAGACCGACCCGCCGACGAAGCTCGTCTCCAACTACGTCCTGGAGTCCAAGGGCGACGTCGTGAAGGACACCGACAGCGTCGTCGTGAACTACGTCGGAATGACGTGGAAGGACGGCAAGACCTTCGACAGCACCTACGCCACGGGCAAGACACAGACCTTCCCGCTCGCCCAGGTGACCCTGAAGGGGCTGAAGAACGGGCTGGTCGGCAAGAAGATCGGCAGCCGGGTGCTGCTCGTCATCCCGCCGGACCAGGGCTTCGGTGACAAGGCGCAGCAGTCCATCCCCGCCAAGTCCACCCTCGTCTTCACCGTGGACATCCTGGCGAAGATGTAAGACTGTCCCGGTTGCCCAGCAGTTCATCAGTAAGAGGAGCAAGTCAGTGAGCATCGAGAAGCCCGAGATCGACTTCCCGGGTGGCGAGCCGCCGGCCGATCTGGAGATCAAGGACATCTGGGAGGGCGACGGCCCGGTCGCCAAGGCCGGCGCCACCGTCTCCGTCCATTACGTGGGCGTGGCCTTCTCCACCGGCGAGGAGTTCGACGCCTCCTGGAACCGTGGCACCCCGCTGCAGTTCCAGCTCGGTGCCGGCCAGGTCATCACCGGCTGGGACAAGGGCGTGGAGGGCATGAAGGTCGGCGGCCGTCGCCAGCTGACCATTCCCGCGCACCTCGCGTACGGCGACCGCGGCGCCGGCGGCGGCCGCATCGCGCCCGGCGAGACGCTGATCTTCGTCTGCGACCTGGTCGCCGTCTGATCCGCATCCGTGCGATACGAGGGCCCGTGCCGCGAGGCACGGGCCCTCGCTTTTGTCCCGACACCGCGTAGCGGTACGGTCGACGGTCGTAGAGCGAAACAGAAAGGGCATCGATGGCGATTGCCAAGGCCGAGCGGCTGATGAACCTGGCGCTGTGCCTGTTGGGGACCCGCCGTCCGCTCAGCAAGCGCGAGCTGCGCGGATCCATCGAGGCCTATCTGGAAGCGGGCTCCGACGACGCCTTCAACCGGATGTTCGAGCGTGACAAGGACGACCTGCGCGAGCTCGGCCTGATCATCGAGACGGTGGAGAACCTGGACGGCGAGACGGGGTATCTCGCCCGCCGCGACAGCAACCGGCTGCCCCCGATCACGCTGGACGCCGAGGAGGCCGCCGCGCTGGGGCTGGCTGCCAAGGTCTGGCAGCAGGCGCGGCTGGCCGGCGCGGCCAGCGGTGCGCTGCAGAAGCTGCGGGCCGCCGGGATGCCGGAGGCCGAGGACGCGTACGAGGTGCACAGCGCCCTCGAACCGCGCATCCCCGTCCACGAGGCGGCGTTCGAGCCGCTGATGCTGGCCTGCCGCAACCGCCGCCCGGTGACCTTCGACTACCGCAAGGGCAACGCCGCCAAGCCCGAACAGCGCCAGGTCGAGCCGTGGACCCTGGAGTGCTGGCGCGGACACTGGTACCTGGCCGGCTGGGACCGGGAGCGCGGCGCGGAGCGGGTGTTCCGGCTCTCCCGGATCACCGGACGGGTCCGCTCCCGGGCCGGGGCGTTCACCGCCGAGGTGCCCGACGTCGTGACCGTACGCGAGACGGTCGAGAGCTGGGCGGGGGAGACGGCCACCAGGACCGCGCTGATCAGGCTGCGCACCGGTGCCGGCTACCCGCTGCGCTCGCGCGCCGTGGCGGTCCGGGAACTCGGGAACGGGTGGGACGAGTTGGAGATTCCGTACGGACACGGTCTGGACGCCTGGCTCGTCGAGTTCGGTCCGGACGTCGTCGTGCAGGAACCCGCCGACCTGCGGGCCGATGTGGTGGACCGGCTGCGCGCCGTGGCCAAGGACTGAGAGGGAAACGGCACCCATGGCCACGAACGCGATCGACCAGACCCGCCGGATGCTCTCCCTGGTGACGTATCTGCGCGAGCGCCCCGGCGCCCATGTCCAGGACGTCGCCCGCGCCTTCGGGATCTCCGAGGACGAGCTGATCTCGGACCTCGACGTACTGCCCATGTGCGGTACGAGCTTCCGCGGCGGGGACCTGCTGGACATCGACACCGACGGCGACCGCATCTGGTGGCACAACCCGGACGACGTCGCGGAGCCGCTGCGGCTCGCGGCCGACGAGGCGACGGCCCTGCTGGTCGCCGCCCGCGCGGTGGCCACGCTGCCGGGGCTGCGCGAGAGCGACCGGCAGGCGCTGCTGCGGGCCACCGCGAAGCTGGAGACCGCGGCCGGCGAGGTGGGGGCGGCGAGCTCGCGGCTCTCGGTCACCTTCGAGTCCGAGGGCGGCGTCTTCGCCGATGTGGACCGGGCGATCTCCGAGCGGCGCCGGCTCTGGCTGCGCTACTACTCTCCCGCGCGCGACGAGCTCACCGAGCGCGAGGTGGACCCGATCCGGCTGTTCGCCGTGGGGCACACCTACATGGAGGCCTGGTGCAGGTCGTCCGAGGACCGGCGTACGTTCCGGCTCGACCGGGTTGCCGAGATCCGGCTGCTCGACGAGCCGGCCGCGCCGCCCGAGCTGGAACTGCGGGATCTGTCCGAGGGACTTGTCCAGCCGGCCGCCGAGGACCCGGAGGTCGTCGTCGAGGTGGGCCCAGGCGGACGCTGGGTCGCCGAGTACTACCCGCACGACAGCGCGGAGGAACTGCCCGACGGCGGACTGCGGATCGCCCTGCGCACGCCCGACCCGGCCTCGCTGCGCAGGCTCGCACTGCGACTGGGCGGCGAGGGCCGCATCGTCTCCCCGCCGGAGCTGGCCCGGAGCGCACAGCAGGCGGCCCGTGCGGCGCTCGCCGCGTACGACGTGCAGGTCTGAGCGGAAACCTGAGGGAGATATGAGCAATATGTCTGTGATGTCGGGTGTTCCGACCGTGGTGGTGCCCGAGTCCGTACGGTTCAAGGCAGCCTGCCCGGACTGCCACGAGCGGTTCGAACTGGCTGCGGCCGCTATCCGCCTCGCCGTGGGGGCGAGCCGTCGGACGACGTTCTACTCCTTCACCTGCCCGCAGTGCGGCGCGGCGGTCCGCAAGCCGGCGGGGGAGCGGATAGTCGAGCTCCTCAGCCGGGGCGGTGTGCGGACGCTGCGCCTCCACACCGGCAACTAGGGCGTGTTTCGAAAGTCCCGCCTGGTCGGCGTCGTCCGCCCCCTGGGCGGACGAC